>JBQTJP010000027.1:0-3362 GCA_052386995.1 Armatimonadota bacterium | reverse complement strand
GGGGGGATAAACATCAAGTATGATAAAAGACCCGTGGAAAGAGGCGGTAGGAAATCGAGCGTTATCTACGTCTTCACGGGGGTGAACTCCGTCGTGTAGTGATCCGCCAGCGGCAGGCGCACGGTGAGCACGCCCAGCTCGATGAGGGTCTCGTGCATGAACCGGAAGGCTTCGACGTCGAAGCGGCCATCCAGCGAGAACAGGGGCCGGCTGATCTCGTAGGCTCGCCGGGTGGCGGCCTCCGTCCAGCCGATTCCCCTGGAGGCGATGCGGATGGCCTCCTCGGGGTTGTCCCGGAGGAACTTCAGGGACTTGAAGTGTCCGCGCAACACGTTCCGCAAGACCTCTTTTCGCTTCCGAATGCTGTCACTGGTCGCATAGGCGAGCTGGCTGATCCACTTGGGTGTGATCTCATCCAGACGCATGACGATCTTGCCAACGCCCAGCGCTTCGGCCACGGCTCCGCCGTCGCCCCAGACGAACGCTTTCGTCTCGCCTCTGCGCATGGCCGCAACCTGCGCGTCGAACCCGCCGAGACCGATGATGCGGAGATCGCGCACGGGATCCCACCCCTGCTTTTTGGCCAGCAGCCGCGCAAAGACCCAGGTCGCCGCGCCGACCGCGGTGACGCCGATCGTCCCGCCCCTGAGCTCCTCCACGCGGTTGACGCCTGGAGCGGCGACGAGGGTGAAGTGGTTCTTGTCCGTGGTCACCGCCACGGCGCGGATGGGGGCGCCCGCCGCGCGGAACACCAGGGGGTCGGTCGCGCCGGTGATCCCGATGTCCGCCGTGCCCGCCAGGACGCCCCGCAGCAGAGGCGGCCCGCCCGTGAAGGGGACCATCTCGGCCGCGATCCCGTAGTCCTTGTAGAAGCCCTTTTCGATCCCCACCAGAATGGGCCCGGCCGTCGCCAGATCTCCCAGGACCACCGCGCCCATCTTGAACGGCACGAGCGTCTGCTGAGCGAGCGCCTCACGCGCGCCAACCCACCGTCCCACCGTTCCGGCCGCTATGGCCGCCCCGGTCATCTCGAGAAACCGACGACGCGTCACCCTTGCCATCGTGTCATCCTCCCTGAGTGATCTCCACTCACCTGCGTACCCTCATCGCCACTTCCCCAGGCGTTGATTCAACGCCTCCAGCGATAGCACCGTGGCGATCGAGAAGATCGAGATGAGCAGCGTCGCGGCGGACAGTTGCGCGGCCTGGAACGACAGCGCCAGCTGCTGCATGAGAAACCCCATGCCACGGATCCCGGCGAACATTTCCGTTAGCAACACACCGACCAGCGCGAAGACCGCGCCGATCCGCATGCCCGCCAGGATCGACGGCATCGCCGCGGGCACGATCACCTTCTGGTAGAGCTGGCGGCGCGAGGCGCCCATCGAGGCCGCGACCGTCACGAGCGTCGGGTCCACGTCGCGGACACCGCCAGTGACCTGCACCAGAATCGGGAAGACGGCAAACAGCGCGCCGGCCAGGATCGCGGCGGGAGGCTTCACGCCCAGAATCAGCACGATCCACGGAATCAGGAGGATCTTCGGCAGGCTGTAGGCCGCAGTCACATAGGGCATCGTCACCTGCCGCAGCACGTGCACCGATCCCATGACCAGCCCGAAGGTCACACCCAGCGCCACGGCGATCGTATATCCCCCGACCGTCTTCAGCAGCGTGTCACCCAGCCGCGGCAGGGCCTGCTGGAAGACCGCGCCCATCGTCGCCACAACGGCGCTCGGTGGGGGGACGAACAATGGATCCACGATACGCAGGCGGCTGGCCGCCTCCCAGAACAGCACGAGCAGGAGGAGCGAAGCGGTCTGCAGCATTCTGATTCCGGCGGGCTCGGCGCTCACGCGGTCCATTGCTTGATCCTCGTCTCCAGCCGGGCGGCGACGCCGTCGATCGCGAGGACCAGGACAGCCATGATGACGGCGAGCGCCACGTACTCGGGCGTGCGGAGCAGATTGTAGACGTAGTTGATCAGGTAGCCGATCCCGGCCCGGGACCCCAGCAACTCGCCGGCCAGCACGCCCACGATGGTCAGGGCCAGCCCCGAGCGCAGCCCGCTGGCCAGCGTCCCCGCCATGGCCGGGAGCATGACCTTCCAATAGGTCGCCCACGGCCCCGCGCCCATCGAGCGGGCCACGATCACCATGTGCCGGTCCACCTGCTGGATCCCGGCAAGCACGGCGAGGACGATCGGAAAGAAGCCCAGCAGAAATCCAAACGCAATCTTGGATGCCGGTCCCAGTCCGAACAACAGCATGAGCGAGGGATACCAGACGACACTCGGCACCGCATACAGTGCCGCCAGAATGGGTTCGTAGGTTCGGGCCAGCGTCCGCCAGAACCCCAGGATGAAGCCCAGGGCCAGACCGGTACCGACCGCCAGCGTATAGGCTGCCAGGATGGTCCGCAGCGTCAGGCCCAGGTGCTCGAACAGCGGTGGGATGTCAGGCTGGCGCAGCAGCCGCAGGGCCGCATGCGGAAGCGCCGACGGTGCGACGTACAGCACAGGATTCAGCGGCCGGGCGACGAGTTCCCATAGCGCGAGGACGCCGATCAGAAGGCCGGCGCGGAGCAGGACGATCCTCACAACTGCTCCTGGGTCATCGCGCGCATCGACTCCGAGCGGATCTGCTCCCACAACCGAGCCCGCAGCGCCACCGCCTCTGGGGCGTTGTGGTCCCGAGGAAACGGCAGGCTCACTCCCACCGTGTCCTTGATCCGGCCGGGCCGGGCGGTCATGACCACGATGCGATCGGAGAGCGTGATCGCCTCCTGAATGCTGTGGGTGACAAAGAGGATCGTCTTGCGCGCCTGCGCGCGCACCCCGCCCAGCCACTCGCCCATGAGCACGCGGGTCTGCTCATCGAGGGCACCAAACGGCTCGTCCATCAACAGGATGGGGCTGCCCACCGCCAGGGCGCGCGCGATGGCCACGCGCTGCCGCATGCCGCCAGAAAGCTCGCGCGGATACTTGTGCTCGAACCCTTTGAGGCCGACCGATTCCAGCAAGTCGTGAGCGCGCTGCTCTCGAATGTCGCGCGGAGCGCCCTGCAGCTCGGGGCCGAAGCACACATTGTGCAGCGCCGTCCGCCATGGAAAGAGCCCGGGATCCTGAAACACCATCGCGACCGCTTTCGGATCAGGATCGTGCGCGGCGGATCCGTTGACCATGATCGTCCCGGCATCCGGCCGGACGAGCCCCCCGATCATCCCCAGGACCGTCGACTTCCCGCATCCACTTGGTCCGAGGATGGTGAGGAACTCCTGCTCGTAGACGCCAAACGAGATGTCCTCGACCGCCCGCACCGGCCCCGAGGCCGTCTGGTACGTCTTGGCCACATCGCGGACGACGA
>JBQTJP010000026.1:0-20009 GCA_052386995.1 Armatimonadota bacterium | reverse complement strand
CCAGCAGGTTGAGGCGGTGCCCGAGGCGGGAGAGCATCGCCCGAGGCGGGAGAATCTTGATACGGGCCGCCGCGAGTTCGATGGCCAGGGGCAGGCCGTCCAGACGAGAGGTGATTTCTGCGACGGCGGGCGCGTTGTCGTTGGTGACGGTAAAGTCGGGTTTCACGGCGACCGCCCGCTGAATGAACAGCCTCACGGCTTCGTATTGCGAAAGCGAGTCGAGCGTCGGAAGGTGCTTGGGGTCGGGGAGCTGCAGGGGCGGCACCGGAAACTCCTGCTCTCCATACACTCGCAGGACCGCGCGGCTGGTTACGACGATCTTTGAACCAGTGCCGGCCTTCAGCAACTCGCTCAGCAACGGTGCCGCGGCGACGACCTGTTCGAAATTGTCCAGGATCAGCAGGAGCTGTTTGTCGCGCAGGTACTCCTGCAATCTTTCCAGCGGTGATTTCCCTCGCTGCTCAGCCAACCCCAGCGTTTGGGCCACGGTTGACGCCACGAGGGCAGGGTCGCTGATCGGGGCGAGCAGCACAAAATACACGCCGTGCGGGAACTGATCGGCGACCTCGGCGGCGAGCTGTAGTGAGAGGCGGGTCTTTCCGGTTCCACCCGGTCCGGTCAGCGTGAGAAGCCGCGCGGTTGCCAGGAGCTGCCTGGCCGCAGCCACCTCGCGCTCCCGACCAATGAAGCTCGTCAGCTGCGTCGGCAGATTGTTCGGCGTCGCATCGAGCGTGCGGAGCGCTGGAAAATCGATCTGCAGATCTGCCACGGCAAGCTGAAAGAGACGCTCGGGTCGTTGTAGATCCTTGAGCCGGTGCTCGCCAAGATCGCGCAGGCTGGCGCCGGACGGAAGCGTGTGCTCGATGAGCGTCTTGGTCGCCTGCGAGATGAGGATCTGCCCTCCCCAGCCCGCGGCGCTGATGCGCGCGGCCCGATGCACATCCAGTCCCACGTAGTCACGTCCGACCGGGGTAGCTTCGCCCGTATGAAGACCCATGCGCACCCGCAGCGCAGCACCCGGTGGCCAGGGATGACTCGACAGGGCGCGCTGTGCCGCGGTCGCCGCGGCAGCAGCACGCGCGGCGCTGGAGAAGACCACGAAGAAGCTATCCCCTTCGGTGTTCATCTCATGACCGTGCTCGGCCTCAATGGCCGCCCTCAGCAGCCAGCGATGCGCTTCGAGCAGTGTGTCATAAGCCGGTCCGATGCGCTGGAGGAGATCGGTTGATCCCTCGATGTCGGTGAACAGGAATGTCACCGTGCCGCTTGGAAGTTCGCGGTCGAGGGTCTTCATCGTTCGGTGAGATTCACAGGTTCGTTCAACGAAACCTCTTTGGGTGAGGCCCGGGCGATCTCAGGCCTTTGCTGACGCGGGGAAAGAGAGGCCTCTGGGCATAAACCTGTCGATGGGATCACTCGCGCGGCCCCTGATTGCGGCATCCATCCCGACCGCCCTGCTGCTGGCCTGGGTGATCCGGGCTACCCCGACAGATGCAGCGTTTACCGGAATGCTGGTGGGACTGCCCGTGACGCTCGTTCTCACACTGGCCGGTGGGATCATGGGGAAGTCTGCAAGGTCCACACCGGCCCGCCCGGCTGGGCCTGAGATGCCGAGGCCTGCGGTCGTTGCCGGACGCCCGGCCCCGGTCTGGCCGGTCATCCTGTCCGGCACGGTGGCAACCGCCGTGTACTGGTTCCGCGTGTGGTCGTACCCGGGCATGGAGCAGTGGGATCTCGGGGGAGTACTGATACTCGTTTACAACATCCTCGGGTTCTGGTGGCCCGCGCTGTTTGTAGCGACGGGCGCGCGGCTCCTGGAGGAGCGGCTGCCTGGGCACGCAACACCTTCCCCGTATGGCAGGCGGCTTCGTGCCGGAATCGGTGCTGGCTTCGCGGGTATCATCCTCTTTTTGAGTGCGTCGAATGCTTATTACCAGACCTACGATCGCGTCCCTCTGGAGACCGATGTGATCCGACGCATGGGTTTCTTGATGCCGGCCTCAGAAAAGGCGGGTGTTGCCCGGGAGCCGCTGACTGTCTACATGCCATGCGACCAGGTGCAGGCGCCGCCACCACCGGTTTCGCCCCCCGCCGGAAAGATCACGATCAGTCGCTCGTCGCCTGTGCCGTGCGCGACACCGGCCCGACGAACAGCGCAGCCGGCATCCGCTCCAAGCGTGCCTCACCGACTGGAGATCGGTCACCTGACGATTGAGCTCGACGGCCGGACGGTGGTGCAGACGCCTCCTTATGTCGCTCTTCGGTCGCTTGAAGAGGTGATGAAATCCGCGAGCGGGCTGCTCAAGCGGAAGGACACCACGCGCCTCACGCTGGTCGTGCGGACTGCGCAGAAAGACATCTTGCGCTACCGTGCCGGAGAAGCCGACCTTGCGCGGCCGGTCTGGGAACTGGCGACCTTTAATCGGTATCTGCTGAAGAACAGCGGCCGTCTGGAGGCGGGCAGCCTGGCGGAGATGAGAGAGTCGTCAGTTCGGACAGATCCGCAGGCACTCGAGCAGAGGATGCAGTTGCAGGTCGCGGGTGATGCGGTGCGCATCATCTTTACGCCTCCCGGTCCGCTGAATGCCGACACGGCGGGGCTGTACAGCTCGGCCTGGGCGACCGCAAATAAGATCGTGCAGGAAGTCACCCGCTACTTTCCCGAGATTCATCGTTTTCACGTGGAGCTCGCCGCGTTCAAGACAGCGGTCCGCCAGTCGGAGGTCGAGGCAGGGTTCCGGCTGCAGCATCGGCTGCTTCGGCCCGACCGAATCCTCGGGGTCACAATTCGCCGGGGCGACCCGAAGGCGCACCCCGCCGACCCGGCCTTCCACCTCTTCGATCCCAGGAGTGGGATGCAAATTGCGGTGGTGGTCTTCGACGGTCCGCTGGATTCCCATATTTCAGGCGTGCTCTTCGAAGAGATGACGCTGGCTCCTGGACTCTTATACGTCATTGACATCGATGCCAACGGCACGATCACCTTCATGATCGGCGATGAGAATCGCCTCCACGGGCCGCTGAGCGTCCGGGCTGCCGGCGAGACAGCTGTCAACGGCACGGTGATTGCGAACCTGGGGTGGCTGGACGCCAGCCGGTTCGAGCGCAGACCTCGGAAGTGATCGTGAGCCCGGCGCCCCAAACCGGTCGCTAGCCGGCGCTGCCGCCGGATCCGCCGCCGCCCCCGCCTCCACCCCCACCGTCATCGCCGCCGCTGAATCCGCCGCCGCCTCCATCACCACCTGAAGACGGCGAGACGGCGCCGGCCACCATGGTGGACAGCGACACCGTCATTGAGGAGAGGCTACCGGTGAAGTCGCCAACAGCGCTCCCGCCGCCGACATCGGACGTAAACCAGGACGGCGACGCATCGGCCACCGTTCCGTATACGATCGGAAGCTGCCGCAGCACTTCCTGGGCTACACCGAGGGTCACTGCGTATGGAAGGTAGTGCTCCCACACGGCGATGGCCGGTGGGGGCGCATCCTTCAACTGCGAAAAATCGGTGAGGAAACGGCGAAATGCCTGCCATTCGGCGAACTGTGTTGCGCCCTCGAGGGATCGCCGCCGGATGTGGGGGCTGAGGATCAACAGCAGCAGACCCGCGACCAGCAGGCCCGCGAACGTGCCCCAGGCCTGGTACGCGATTGTGAACGTGCCCGCGATGACGACAAGGGGTGCCGCGACATCGAGCAGGAGCCCCGCGACGATGACCCGCCTTCGCATCCGGTCGCTCTCGCCATCGAACAGCGCATGCGCGCGGGCGGCCTGCTTCACGTGTTCGAGCCAGGCGAGATATCCCTTGCGGAAGTCACTACCACCATGAGCGAGCGACCATGACGTGACCGTGGCTCCGGTCGCGTTTCTGAACATGAGTTGCAGCGCATCACTTTCAAGGTCGGCGAGGTCGTCATCGGGCTTTTCTGTACGGGCGAACGCGTACGTCTTTACATTCTTCAGGCGCTCGCGGATGAGGCTGGCGACGAGGCCGTCGCCCGGGATCATCGTGTTGCCACGTTCCTGGATCGTGATGTACCCGCGGCGGGCGAGGTCCAGTAGCGTTGCCGCGAAATCCTGTGTGCCGGGGGTTCCGAACCGCCACAGCGTTCCGAGGACGGCCGGCGGGTACCGCCGGGGGAGCTCTCGAAGGTAGTCGCCTTCGAACCTGGGCCGGTGTTCGCGCCCATGCCCAAGAAAAATCCAGAGATACAGGGCCAGCGCGAACAGTGGGAGGAGCGGGACCGAGGCGAGGTTCGCGAGGTGCAGCCAACGCAGGCGGTTGGCTTCGGCTGCGACCCTGGTCTCTTCCGCTACTATCCTGGGAAGCCTGACTTCATTCAATGCCGGCCGGCCTGGGATGAGCCTTGCCGGAAACAGGATGCGGCCCTCGACCATCGTTCGCGCGGGCAACCCGCGGACCCGCAGCACTACGCGACCATCCTGGATCTCAACCCGTCCATGAAGCGACCCGTGGCCCCACGCCTTGATGTTCTGGCGGAGGGCGCCGGGCAGCAGCACCGTGACCAGAACCTCGTCGCTCTGCACGTCCCATCCGGTGCCGATGAATTTCCAGTAGAGTTCGGCCACATCGCTGTAGCGGGTCACGACGTCCCTCAAGACATACCGTATGAGGAAGGTCTTGCGTTGATCGGCAGCCTGGAAAGACAAGCGCAGGTGCATCTCATCCGCGCCCACAGCGACCTCGTAGGTACGCGGCGTGCGCGACCGCGATTGCCGGTACGGGCCGGCCTCATCCGAGACCGTGATGTCGGAGACTCCGCTCGAGCCGCGGAGCTTCAGGGTGTACGTCGCCCACGTGAAAGCGCCCCGGAGGTCGTACGTGCGCTCTTCGGTAATCCGCATCGCCCCGTCAGGGCCGACCTCCGCGGTGATTTCCACCCGGCTGAACGTGTAACTCTTGGCTGCGGCCTCGGTGATCCACAGTCCTGTCCCGAGTAGGGCCAGAAGGCAGCAGGCGACCACCCGTACCGGGACTCCTGGGCGTCCGGGTCTCAACATGGCGTGCGCACGTTGCGCGGTTTCCACGGCTGAGAGGCCATCCGATCAGGGTCTGCCCAAATGTCGCGGGAATTCCCATCTCTGAAAAGCATCTTTCGCTTTGTCCCGAACTGAAGTGACGACCGTGTTCACCGCTGTCGGTACGCCTACTCTCCCGCCGAGGTCGAGGTCACGGTGGATGAGGCCCACCGCAACAACAAGCCGGTTGCCGTGCACGCTCACGGCGGGCCGGGCGTACGCATCTGTATCGAGGCCGGCGTCGACACCATCGAGCACGGCAAGCTGTGCGAGCTCAGCGACCTGGTCGAGATGCGCAAGCGCAACATCTGGTTGGTGACGAACAACGCGGTTTCCGGCCACCCTGACGGGATCGAAAAGGGCGACGCGCACGTGCCGGCCATTATGGCCAAGCTGCGCGAGTCACGGGAGAAGTCCCGCGAGAACTTCAAGGCCGTCCTGGAAAGCGGTGTCAAGTGGGCATTGGGTACCGATTCGATACATGGACTCATGTGGTGGGAGATCGCGAAGGTCGTTGAATGGGGCGCCAATCCCCATGATGCTATTCTGGCAGCGACGCGGCGGGCGGCCGAGGCCATTGGACTGGCAGACGAAATAGGCAGCCTCGAGCCCGGCAGGCGGGCCGACCTGATCAGCGTAGACGGTGATCCGCTGGCGGACATCGCCTGTCTGCAGCGCGTCGGCGTCGTCGTGCAGAACGGCCGCCGACGGGACACGGTTTCTGATCAGTAGCCGCCCCTGGCTCAGTCGCTGCCGCGACTCTGGGCATTCCCGCCCTGGCGTTCCCAGACCTAGCGACGCGACAGGCCGCTGCCCCCAGGCCTAGCGACCCACCCAGGCCGGGCGACCGAATGTCTGCCGCAGCGGCCAAACGGGCAAATAGCACTTGGGGGCAGTCAACCCCCACAAAACTCACTCCCGCAAAAGGCAAACCCGGAGCAATCCGGGGACGCAAAGCCAACAGGGCCATCTGGGCTGGCTGGGCCGCCGGGTCAAAACCACGGGGCTCAGTTTCTTTTTGTGACGGACGAAGACGCGCAGATGGCTACCAGCGTCGCAGTATTCAACAGCGCGCCAGCGCACGTTCAGGAGCGCGCATACATCACGTACCTTCTTCTCGACGGTCTGCGCCGCCCACAACGCACTCGTCCGGAGGTAACAGTTCTCTGCGCGGTCGGCCTCGCCGGCGACGGCAGTGCTGCCCCGCTCGGTATGCGCATTGCCGCCTCCGAAGATGAACAGTCGTGGCGCGCGCTGCTGAGCGACCTCAAAGCCAAAGGGGTCGGCGACGGCCTGCTGCTCGTCACCTGCGACGGGCATCCCGCATTGATGAGAGCGATCACATCGGCCTATCCGGAGACACCGGTCCAGATCAGTGTGTCGCACCAACTGATGGGACTCGCGCGCAGAGTGGACCGACGGTGGCGTGCGGCGTGCCTGGCTGAGGCCCGCCAGATCTTCGCCGCTCCCGACCGCGCCACCGCCGTGACGCGCTTTCGGAGCTGGCGCGACCAGTGGCTCAGGCAGGGCGAGCGGGCCGTGTCCAATCTGGAGACCCATCTGGCCTCCAGTCTGACGTTCTATCGGTTTGCGCCTTCGCTGTGGAGCAAGATCAGAACCGTCAACCTTGTGGAGCGGACGTTCCGCCATGCCCGGCAGTCCGCAGTTCACATGACGTCGGATGAACTTCGCCCGTTGGAGGACACACCGGTCCTCGTGCGGACGCCGCAGCCCGAGATTGCGCTCCCGGCACAGCCGGAAAGCGCGCCCCCGGTACAGCCGGAGACCGGGGGCACTCCTGCGGCCACGCTTGAGGCACCGGTTCAGGAACTCTCCGCCTCCGCGGCGGAACAGATGGAGGTCGCCCCGATGCCAATCGAGCAGGAGACCCGGCCCTCCTCGAACGGCGATGCCGGCCTTCATCCCGCGCAGAGTGTTGACTTGAGCGCGGACGCCGACTTCATGTGGTGGCTAAGACGGCAGCGGCGAGCCAGCGCCCGCCGCGTCAGGATCCTCATTGCCCTTGCGATGTCGCTGGCAGGATTGACGATGGGCATCGCATTGTCACTGAGTTTTTAAGCGGCCGGCAGCGACAGGAATAGACTGCTCTGCCGCGTACTCGTGAGGCGTGCTCTCCACGCACGCCTCCTTTCATGTGCTGGGCGACAAGATCACCGAGGCCATGGTGCGTCTCCATGTGCCGGGTGTTGCCGTCGGCGTTCTGCATGAAGGTGAGGAGCACGTCGCCGGGTTCGGCGTGACGAATGTTGACCATCCGCTGGCAGTCGACGGCGATACCCTGTTTCAAATCGGGTCGACAACGAAGACGGTCACCGGGACCGTGGCCATGCGGCTCGTGGAGATGGGGAAGCTCGACCTCGATGTGCCGATACGCACGTACCTGCCCGACCTGCGCTTGTCGAACGAGGACATTGCCGCGCGGGTGACCATGCGGGCATGACCTACGAAGACGCGGTGAAGGAACTTGTCCTTGATCCCCTGGGCATGACGATGTCCTTCTTCTTCGCGTCGGACGTCATCACACACCGGGTCGCGGTCGGTCACTACATCCGCGATGAGAAGCCCGTGGTGAGCCGAGATTGGGCTTTGCCTCGCGCAGCGCATCCCGCCGGCGGGATCTCCTCGACGGTGAAAGATCAACTGCGCTATGCCAGTTTCCACATGGGTAATGGGACCGCACCCGACGGAGCGCGACTACTCTCGCCGGAGTCTGTGACGGCAATGCAGTCGCCGTTCGTTGAGGGGAGCGGTGGAAACGACTGGGGCTTCACGTGGGGACTCAGAAACGTGGGCGACGCGCGCCTCGTCTTCCACGGAGGCGCCACCAGCGGGCAGATGTCGGCCTTCACGATGGTGCCCCAGCGCCACTTTGCCATCACGGTCCTGACGAATGCCGATTCCGGCGCGCTCCTCCACAACGAGGTCGTCAAATGGGCGCTTGCTCACTATTTGGGCCTCAGTGAGCCGGAGCCGCAAAGCCTGGCGATTCCGGAGGCGGCCCTGGCGCCCTACGTGGGGAGATACGTGGGGGCCGGTTCGACCAGCGACCTCGAATTGAGACTCCATAACGGCGGTGTGCTCATGCACGTGCACCTCAAGGGCGGCTTTCCAGACAAGGACTCTCCGCTTCCTCCGACGCCGCCTCCTATGAAAATCGCGTTCGTCGATAAGGACCGCATCGTGGTGCTTGATGGTCCCATGAAGGGCGGCCGGGGCGAGTTTCTCCGCGGCCCCGACGGGAGCATCGCCTGGCTTCGGCTCAGCCGCATTCGAGCGCGTCAGGCGTGAGTGCGTTCACGTCGTAGCCGGGCGCGCCCGACGCAGCAGCATCGAGAAGATGATGATGTGTGTAACGATGAGCGCGGGTACGACGTACGTCGGAATGTACCAGGCGGCGCCGAGTTGATAGCGCGTCACGTCCAGCCTGATCCCCTGATAGAATGCATTCAGGAAATCCACGAATCCGACGCTGTTGAAGATCCAGACCAGTGATGTGGCGAACGCGGAATGGGCGCGGAGCGCCGCGATGGATAGGAGTGCCAGAACGGCCGTCAGGAGATCGCCGTAAGCGAGCGGGACCGCGAACTCCCGGGGTACATCGGGAGATACTACCGCAGTCACCAGCACCGTCATACCCAGGGCGCGCAGCGAGTGGAAGAGCAGCAGCGGGATCAGCGCGTCGCGCAGGGGCAGCTGGGCCAGGCGCGGCGCCAGGTACCACCTCGCCACGAGAGCATAGACCAGGGTCGTCATCGCAAACTGCAACCCAAAGATCTCGAAGTTGCCCATCGAGTTCCTCCTCTACAGGCTTTGATTCGAGAAACGCACACACCCGGTTTGATATTCAGGCTTTCACACCGAGATCGGAGGAACAGGATGTGTGGCCGGCTCGGGTGAAGTGTCTCAAGCTTGTTCTCGACTTCCTCAAGAAATATCGAAGGGTGATAAGTACAATGCTTGACCTTGTCATCAAGGGCGGCACCGTCGTGACGTCTGGCAGCTTGAGCCTCTGCGACATCGGTGTCGAGGGCGGAAGGATCGTCCAGCTAGGCGGCGATCTCCGCGGCCGCCGCGAGGTGGATGCGCGCGGCAAATACGTATTCCCGGGCGGGGTGGACGTGCACGTGCACCTCACACTCCCGCTTGAGCCCAAGCCCGGTGATCAGGTGTGGTGCGACGATTTTTACAGCGGGTCGCAGGCGGCGCTCGCCGGGGGTGTGACGACGATCGGTAACATGACGTTTCAGCGCCGGGGGGAGACGCTGCGCGACGCGCTCGCACGTGACCTTGCGGCGGCCGAGCGCGACGCGGCGGTGGACTACATCCTGCACCCGGTTCTGACCGATCCCTCCGAGGCGTCCCTATCCCAGATTGCGGAGCTGGCCGCATCGGGCCACACGAGCCTCAAGATCTTCATGTTGTTCGAGTACTTTGACGCGCGGATCGCTGAGTATCTGCGCGCGCTGCAGGCCGCCGGTCAGAACGGCATGCTGACGATGCTGCACTGCGAGGATGGGGCAATCATCCGCTGCGTCTGCCGGGAGCTGCTGGCCAAAGGCTTAGGTGCGACCAGGCACTACCCTGACAGCCGGCCGTCCTACACGGAGTCGGCCGCGGCCGAGCGTGCCATTGCTTTCGTGCGCGCGACCGGCGCGCCGATCTACGTGGTCCATCTATCGTCGTCGGCGGCCCTGGCCGCCTGCCGGCGGGCGCGGGCGGATGGGCTACCGGTCTACGTCGAGACACGGCCGCTCTATCTATACCTCACACGTGAGCTGTTCGAGCAGCCCGACGGCGCAAAGTATGTTGGAGCCCCGCCGTTGCGTGAGCCCACCGATGTGCAATCGATCTGGCACGGCCTAAAGAGCGGCGATATCCAGTGCCTGTGCAGCGATCACGCACCCTGGACGCTCGACGCGAAGCTCGATCCCGCCCTCGACGTGACCACAGTGCGCGCCGGGGTCGCCGACCTCGAGACACTGATGCCGATGTTGTACTCCGAAGGCGTGCGGCGGGGCCGTATCTCGCTCAGCCGGTTCGTCGATCTCACCTCCACGAATACCGCGAAGCTCTTTGGGATGTACCCGCAGAAGGGGACGATCGCGGTTGGCTCCGACGCCGATCTCGTCGTGTGGGACCCAGACGCTCGCCGGACCATTGCCGGAGCGACGATGCGCTCGAAGGCCGGGTACTCTGTGTATGACGGGCGCGAGGTTGTCGGCTGGCCGGCTTTCACCATCAGCCGCGGCGAGGTCGTCTACGAGGGTGGGCAGGTCACGGCGCATCGAGGTCGCGGGCGATGGGTCAAGAGGAATGCGACGATGGCGCTCTAGCCCGGAGCAAGAGCATCGCCGCGCCTCCGAGCATCACGGGCACGGTCACCGACAGCATCGCGGTGCTCAGGTTTGCCCGCTGCCATATCGCGGAGGCCGTCATCGCGCCGACGACGGTTCCAAGATTCGAAGCGGCGCTGATCACACCGAATGTCCGGCCACGCCGGGCGCTCGGCGCGGCCTCCGCCAGCAACGCAAACCAGGCCGCTGTGAACGCCGTGAGTCCGCCGCCGGCGGCGAGTGTGATCGCGTACAGCACGGGCCGTGGGAGGGCGAGGACAAGGCCGATGCCGAACAGCGCGATCGGCAGGCAGGCCAGCGCGCCGACGAGCGGGCGTCCGATGCGGTCGGCCAGATGGGACAGCCACGGGCCCAGCACGATGCTCCCCGCGCCGAAGACAGAGAAGATGATCCCAACCTCAAGCGTCGACCAGCCGAGGACCATCGTGGCGAGCGGCGCATAGGTCGTGATGAAGCCTCCGTACCCCGCAAGCAGGCAGAACTGGGCGACGAGCAAGATGATGGCCGCGCGGTTGAACAGGCCGGTCGCGGCAGATGAGGCCTGCGTCCCGGGGGCCGCTGCGGTTCGTTCGCCGGCGCGCGGGAGCAGGAGAGATCCGACGAATGCGATCCCGCTGGTCAGGCCAACCAGGAGGAAGGGCAGCCGCAGGTCGGCCAGAGCGGTGACGATGCCTCCAAACGCAGGACCGGCGACCTGCCCCGCGGAGAACGCCGCGGAAAGCACCCCATTGGTGAAGGCCATTTTCATCGGATCAGTGATCTGGGCCAGATAAATTCGCCCCGCCACCAGGTTCACACCCGTGCCGAGGCCCGCGAGTGTCCGGTAGGCGATGAGCACCGGCGCGGTTGCCGCGGTCGCGATCAGGAGGTTCGCCCCGGCGTAGGTGGCGATGCCCCCACGGATAAACACGCGGGTACCGAAGCGATCAATAAGCAGGCCGGCGGCAAGTTGTGAGACGGCGTTCGCCAATGCGAAGGCACTCGTGAGCAGGCCGAGCTGCCACGGAGACGCCCCCAGCGAGATCGCATAGAGCGGAATGAGCGGCAGCATCACGGCGATGCCGAGGCTGGAGACGAACGAGATCGCCGTCAGGATGAGGACAGGGGAGTTGAGCTCCCTGAGTTGTTGGAGGAAGGACGCGGGCTCAGCACGAGCCGTTCCCTCAGGTCGGCTCTGCACCGGCCCGATAGAGCCCGTCCGTTTTAGCAGCCATGATGAAGTCGTTGCGATGCAGACCCTTGATCTTGTGCGTCCACCATTCCACCGTCACACGTCCCCACTCCGTCAGCAGCGCCGGATGATGCCCTTCGGCCTCGGCAAGCTCGCCCACCCTGGTCGTGAAGGCCATGGCCTGAGCGAAATCCTTGAACTTGAAGACGCGTCTGAGGCGCTTGATGCCCTGCTGCTCTACGATCTGCCAGTCTACGATCTGGGGATGCAGCTCGGCGATCTCGGCGTCGGTCACCGTTGGCTCGCCGGTGCGGCAGACCGTGCACTTCATCTGCGTCAGCGTGGTCATCTCGGCCCTCCGGATTCTCCACTATCATAGTACGGCCGGTAGCTGCCCTTTGGCAAAGAGCGCGGGCGATCAGGCGCGACGGAGGAGGATAGGGCCCTGTGCGCAGGCAAATCTCCCCCCACCGTAGCTGCCGCAGGGCGAGAAGCCGAGGAGGCGGACCGCGATGTACGTTGCGCTGAGCCCGTTGGAATTTCGCACGCGAGCCGAGCGGATCTTCGGCACCAAAGTCGGCGTCATCGATGGCGACAAGCGCTTCACGTACGCGCAGTTCGGCGAGCGCTCGCGGCGGCTCGCCTCCGCGTTAGGCCGCCTCGGCGTCAAGCCGGGCGAGGTCGTGTCATTCATCACGTACAACACTCACCACCTGCTCGAAGCGTACTACGGCGTCCTGCAGGCTCGGGCGGTGCTCAATCCTATCAACATCCGCCTCAACCCTCAGGAGATCACCTACATCCTGAACCACGCGGAGTCTCGCGTGCTCTGCTTCCACAAGGACTTCGTCCCGATGGTGCACGCGATGCGCGATGCCCTCCAGACGGTGAGGAGCTTCATCGTGCTGGAGCCCGACCTGACGCTCCCGTTCTCGGCCCTCGAATACGAGACGCTGCTGCGGCAGGCGCCGCCGCAGGCCGACGATCCCGTGGTCGATGAAAATGAGCCCGCCGAGCTCTTCTACACGAGCGGCACGACCGGCAGGCCCAAGGGCGTCATCCTGACTCACCGCTCGCTCTATCTGCACGCGCTGTATCAGACCATTGCCCTTCGTCAGGCGGACGAGACTGTGCTCCTTCACGTGGTCCCGATGTTTCACGTCAATGGGTGGGGCTCGCCGCACACGATCACCGCGTCGGGCGGGACGCACGTGATGCTGCGCAAGATCGATCCGTTGGAGATCTTCCGGCTGATTCAGGCCGAACGCGTGACCACGCTGCTCGGCGTGCCGACGATCTACAATGCGCTCGTGAACCACCCGGACATCGGCAGGTACGACCTCAGCAGCCTCCGCGTCGCGGTCACGGGCGGCGCTCCGGCGTCGGCGGTGCTCATCAAAGCCATGGAAGAGAAGCTGGGATGCGAGGCCTTCGTCGGATACGGCTTGACCGAGACGTCGCCGGTACTCACCGTGGCGCGCCCGAAGGCACACTTCGCCGGCGACTCCCCTGACCTGAACCGCGAGCGCCGGTCCAAGACGGGATACCAGGTGCTGGGAGTGGATATCAGGGTCGTAGACGCGGAAGGCCGTAACGTCCCGGCCGATGGCGGGACGGTAGGGGAGATCGTCGCGCGCAGCAACGTCGTCATGGAGGGCTACTTCAAGGATCCACAGGCGACGGCCGAGGCGATCCGCGACGGCTGGTTCCATACCGGCGATATGGCCACGATCGACACGGAGGGCTACGTGCTCATTGTCGACCGCAAGAAGGACATTATCATCAGCGGCGGCGAGAACATTTCGTCGGTCGAGGTCGAGAACACGCTGTTCTCCCACCCGGCCGTCTTCGAGGTGGCCGTCATCGGGGTCCCCGATGACCAGTGGGGTGAGGTGCCGAAGGCCCTTGTCGTGCTGAAGCCGGGAGCGACGGCGACCGAAGATGAGTTGATCCAGTTCTGCCGAGACCGTCTGGCGCATTTCAAAGCGCCGAAGTCGGTCGAGTTCTTCGAGAGCCTCCCAAAGGGCGGCACCGGCAAGATCCTGAAGGGTGACCTGCGCGAGCGCTACTGGGTGGGTCTGGCCAAACGCGTGCACTGAAGGGGTGCCCGAAATGTCACCATCTGAACGCTACGATGCCATCGTGATTGGAGCCGGCCAGGCCGGAGTGCCTCTCGCGGTGTGTCTGGCTAAGGAGGCGAAGCTGAAGACTGTGCTCGTGGAACGCGAGCACGTCGGAGGAACCTGCATCAACGAGGGGTGCACGCCGACCAAGACGATGGTGGCCAGCGCCCGGGTAGCGTATCTTGCGCGGCGCGCCGCCGACTATGGGATCGGCACCGGCTCCGTGACCGTCGACATGGCGCGCGTGCGGCAGCGCAAGCGTGACATCGTCGACAAGTTTCGCAGCGGCAGCCAGCGCCGGCTGGAGAAGACCGAGGGCCTGGACCTCATCTTCGGCGAAGCGCGTTTTGTTGGTCCGAGTACGGTTGAAGTGCGCCTGAAGGACAGGGAGACCAGGCGGCTGACAGCCGAGAAGATCTTCATCAATACGGGCGCGCGGCCCGCACGTCCGCCGCTCCCGGGGCTGGATGCCATCTCCGCGGTGGATTCCACGTCGATCATGGAACTGGACTCGGTGCCCGAGCACCTGCTCGTGCTCGGCGGCGGCTACATCGGGCTGGAGTTTGGCCAGTTGTTTCGCCGGCTCGGCAGCGCGGTGACGATCGTGCAGCGGGCGAAGTACCTGCTCCCTCAAGAGGACGAGGACGTGTCCGAAGAACTGGCAAAGATCATGCGGGAGGACGGCATCGCGGTGCTGCTGGAGACCGATGCCGTGCGCGCGGACCGCGACGCCGCGGACGGGATCCGCCTCATCGTGCGCACACCGGAAGGAGAGCGCAGCCTGCGTGGATCGCATCTGCTCTTGGCCACGGGACGAACTCCCAACACCGATCGTCTGAATCTGGCCGCGGCCGGCGTGCGAACCGACGAGCGCGGCTACATCCCGGTCAATGCGATGCTGGGAACCAACGTGCCGGGAATCTACGCGCTCGGGGATGTCAAGGGCGGGCCGGCATTCACTCACATTTCCTACGACGACTTCAGGATCATCCGCAATACGCTGGTCAGGGGTCAGCGGGACGAGACGGTGGGCCGGCCCGTGCCGTATACGGTGTTCATCGACCCGGAGTTGGGCAGGGTGGGCGTGACCGAGCGAGAGGCGAAGGCCAAGGGACTGAACATCGGCGTTGCCAAACTGCCCATGAGTCACGTCGCGCGTGCGCTGGAGAACGCGGAGACCCGCGGGTTCATGAAGGCGGTCGTCGATGCCGAGACGAAGCAGATCCTCGGCTGCGCGATCCTGGGTATTGCGGGTGGCGAGATCATGAGCATCGTACAGCTGGCGATGATGGGCAAGATTCCGTACACGGTCATCAGAGACACGATCTTCAGCCATCCGACGCTGGCAGAGGCCCTGAACAATCTCTTCCTGGCATGGGAAGAGATGCCGATGGACGTGATGTTCTCCCAGGCTGCCTACTCCGCTTCGACAATGCGCTGACCGCCGCATGGGACACACTCAGCGCCTGATCGTCCTGGGCATCATGCTGAGCATCTTCATAGCGTCCATGGAAGTCACCGTCGTCGCCACGGCGATGCCGACCATCGTCAGCCAGCTCGGCGGACTTCATGTCTACTCCTGGGTGTTCGCCGTATACCTGCTGGCGTCGACAACGGCGCTCCCCATTTTTGGGAAAGTGTCGGATCTCTACGGCCGCCGGTCCGTGTACGCCGTGGCGCTCGGCCTGTTTCTCCTCGGCTCGCTGCTCTGCGGTCTGGCTGGAAGCATGTCACAGCTCATCGCGTTCCGCGCCGTGCAGGGCGTCGGCGCCGGGGGGCTGCTCACGATCGCGTTCATCGTCATCGGCGCGTTGTTCAATCTCGAGCAGCGCGCGCGGCTCACCGGACTGTTCGCGGGTGTCTGGGCGGTGTCGTCGATCGCCGGTCCGCTCGTGGGTGGCTTCATCGTCGACCGGCTGCCCTGGCCGTGGGTCTTCTACATTAACATCCCTCCCGGGCTGCTGGCCGCGGCGCTGATCTGGCGGTACTGGGTCGATGAGCCGCGCGCGTCCGGCGTCCGGCCGGGGCAGGTCGATTACCTCGGCGCGGCGCTGTTGACCGCGGGCGTTGTCGCGCTGCTGGTGGGATTGTCCGACCTCAGGAGCGGAGGTGGGTGGGCCGCTCTGGTGCTGGCCGTGATGCTTTTCGGCGTGCTCTCGGTGGTGGAGCGGCGCGCGGCCGACCCGGTGATCCCGCTGGCGCTTTTCCGCGACCGGCTCTTCGCCGCGGCGTGCGCGCACGGATTCCTGGCGGGATGGGCGATGTTCGGCGGCATCGCGTTCATCCCGCTCTTTGTCCAGGCCGTCATGGGGACGAGCGCGACCGCCGCCGGGGCGACCCTGACGCCGATGTCGCTGGGATGGGTGGCCGCGAGTATCGTGAGCAGCAGGCTGCTGTTGCGTTTTAGCTTTCGGTCCCTCGCGCTCATCGGCATGAGCCTGCTGACCCTGGGTGCGTTTCTCATGTCGCGTCTGGGGATGGGCGCGACGCAGCTCAGCCTCGTCGTGGCCCTCACCCTCATGGGAATTGGCATGGGCATGTCGGTGCCGGCATTCGTCATTGCGGTGCAGACCTCCGTGCCGCGCGCCGTCCTGGGAACCGCCACCTCAATGATTCAGTTCACACGCACGATTGGAGGCTCCATCGGCGTGAGCGTGATGGGCGCAGTGCTTGCGGCGCGCCTGGCGGATGCCCTGGCGGCCGCCGGCGTAAACCCGGCCTCGGTATCACTGGACAGTCTGCTCAGTCCGCTTGGACGTGCCGCCGCGCCGGCGGTGCAGGGGGTGCTGCGTGCGGGTCTGGCGAGCGGCACTCAGGGTGTATTCGTGATCGCGTACGTGGCGGCGGCATTCGGCCTGCTGTTCACAGCGCTGGCCCCGCGAGGACGGGTCGCCGACCTGCCGGGACGGCGCGAGCGCGCCGACGGCGCCCAGCCCCTGCCCGCGACCATCGGTGATTCCGGGAAATAACAGCCGTCTTACGAGCGCAGCTGCCCGTCGACGAGCAGGGCCCGCCCATCAAGGCTCAGCGTCGGACGGTTCATCATTCCATCGAAGTGTGCGGCGGCCTTCGTCGTGCATCCAGGCAGGGACCGGAACTCTCTCCCCTAATCCCTTTATCATCCCTGAGTCAGACCGAAGGGCCGGAGGCATCGTATGTCGCCGAAACGCAAGCCGACGCTGACGCCTGATGAGGCCCGGCAGCTCCATCAGGAGGCGCTGGTGATTGATTCTCAGCAGCCGCCTGCCACGAGAGGCTTTCTGTTCACCTCGAAAATGAAAACGGCCCTCGATGAGTACTTTCGGAAAGGCATGACGCGCGAGGAGGCGGCGCCCCTGCTGGAGGACATGGCGGTGCGCGAGATTCAGACGTCGGCCGATGCGCGCAAGCAGTACCTGGACCTCTGGCGCAAGTCAGGTGTCACCGTGGCGTGCGGCACCTATTCGGGATCCATGCGGGTGAGCGACGCGTTTGAAGCCTCGACAAAGCGTATCGCCCAGGCCTATGCGTACGTGGATGCGTTGGACGGCGCGCTGATCCCCTGCCGGGAAGCCGCCGACATCGAACGCGTCTACCGCAAGGTCAGGTACGGACTCATCCTCGACTTTCAGAACACCACCCCGTTTGGCGACAATCTCGACCGCATCAACTACTTCTACAACCTGGGCGTGCGCATGGTGCAGTTGACGTACAATCTCCGCAACCTGGTCGGCGACGGCTGCACCGAGGCGCACCAGGGCGGCCTCTCCTATTTCGGGAGAGAGGTCGTGCGGGGGCTCAACGAGGCAAAGATTCTCGTGGATGTCAGTCACTGCAGCGAGCAGGTCGGCTGGGATGCGCTGAAATTCTCCACGGCGCCCATCGTCGTCTCCCACTCGACAAGCAAAGCCATCTGCCACCACGACCGCGGCAAGACCGACGAGCTCGCGAAAGCCATCGCCGACCGCGGCGGCTACTTCGGTGTCGTTGTCATCGCCGGGTTCCTTTCAGACAAGACCGAGCCGACGCTGGACGCCTTTGTCGATCACGTGGAGCATCTGGTGGATCGTATAGGTATCGACCACGTCGGCATCGGCACCGATAAAGCGGGGCCGGGCCCCGGGACGGAGTCGATGGTGGAGTATCCGGCAACGATGCCCAAGCGGCCCGCCGACGCGTTCAACTGGGCCGGGTTCCGGGATAAAGAACACCGCCTGACTCCGGAGTACCATATGAACGGCTTCGAGAATTTCGGCGACTGGCCCAACGTGACGGTGACGCTGGCGCAGCGAGGCTTCAATGAGGACGAGCTGCGGAAACTGCTCGGATTGAACTTCCTGCGAGTGTTTCGCGACGTCGTCGGCTGACCGGCCGGTCGTTACCTCAGGTCATCCGAACAGCCGCGGCTTCTTGAGCAGGGCCCGAAGCGTCGTCATCTTTCCGATGTGATAGCCCCTGTGATAGCAGACAAAGACCAGCATCTCTCCGACAGTGCTGTAGTTCCGCGCCTCGACGGGGGCGCCGAAGTCGATGCTGCATGCGACGCTTTCCAGCGAGCGGTGGGCACGATCGAGGGCATTCTTCACCTCGTCTAGAGATGGATAGGCCTCGCCCCCGGTGCCCGTCCCCGGCTTGAAAAGACCCTCATAGCCGTCGGGCATCTCGGTGCGACCATCCGCCCGGCGCGCGAAGCCAAAGTCCGCCCATGCCAGATGTCCGACCTGCCAGACGATGGGCGCGAGCCCGGGAATTGGAGAACGGCGGGCATCCTCTTCGGCGATGTCTTCGAGACAGCGGTGGATTCTGGTATGGGTTGCGGTCAGACCATAGAGCGCCATGTCGTTCATGCAGCGAAGCCCCCTTTGTGTGTGCTCGATTGCCCGTCGTGGGAGCGATTTCCTCTGCCGGCGTGCTATATCTATGCCATGGCCGCGAAGCTCTACGTGGGCACCTCGGGGTTCAGCTATCCGGAATGGCGCGGCAATTTCTACCCGGCGGACCTGCCCGGTGACGAGATGTTGAAGCACTACAGCCGTGTGCTCTCGACCGTCGAGGTGAACAACACGTTCTACCGGTTCCCGCAGACCCAGCACGTCGAGGTGTGGCGCAGGAACACCCCTCGGGGATTTCGTTTCAGCGTCAAGGCCCACCGGATGATCACACACATGAAGCGTCTGAAGGATGTGGAGGATCCGATCCGCACCCAGCTCGAGCGCATCGCGGTGCTCAAGGATCGCCGCGGTCCCTTGCTCTTCCAGCTTCCGCCGACGCTGCGTCGCGACGTCCCGCTGCTGCGCGACTTTCTCTATACGCTGCCGCCGATGCTGGTGGCCGTGGAGTTCCGTCACGAATCCTGGTATGAGGACGAGGTCTACCGCACGCTCGCCGAACAGCGCGCCGCGCTGGTCATCATGGAGTCGGACGAGGACGAGCCGGTCCTCGAGTTTGTGGGACCGTTCGCGTATCTGCGGCTCCACCGGTCCGCCTATGATGCGGCGATGATGGACGCCTGGACCGGTCGCATCCGGGACCAGATTGCCGGGCAGAAGGATGTCTACGCGTACTTCACGCACGAAGAGGGCGCCCCGGCTCCGGAGTACGCGGGGCAGCTGGAAAAGCTTGTCGGCGGTTCTAGCCGCGAGTTCTCCTGGCCGGTTTCCCGAGAGCAACTAGGAACATGACGCTCTTGCCCGCCGCGTGAGGGGAAAAGAACTCCGTCACGTCGTCGTCGTAGAACGTCAGCCCGCTGGCACCCAGCCTCAGCGCGTAGGCGGCCAGGTAGAGCTTGCCACCCGTGATTGCAGCGTCGAGCTGCGCGGCGCGGTAGCCCCGGTTGCCAAGGCGCTCGAGAATGGAAGGGAGATCCGCGAGGACGTACACGTTGACACTGGCGTCGGCGGCCAGGTCCTGCTCGAGGTCGAGATACCCTGCCTCCCGGCGGAAGTCGCCCTCTTGGAGCAGTTCGAGCGCGTGTTGGTCCGGATGGAAGACGTACGCACCGGGTGTCAGGCCACTAACGGCATGGACGATCAGATAGAGGGCGTTGAGCGTGGCAGTGGTCGGCGCCGGTTGCTTCGAGGTTCCACGGAAGTCCGCTGGAATGCCACGCGTCGAGCGGTCGAGGATCGTGGAGAGTTGCGGAAATGTGATCGGCCTGCGGTCGAACTGGCGGGTAGAACCCCTGCGCCGGATGACCTGGGCAAGGGAATCCGACGGAAGTGGGACATCCGCGAGCGGCTGAAGTGCGGTCAACTGTCCTGAGGGCGGAGAGGTGCGTCCCGACGTCTCATGGCCGGCGTCGGACGCCGCACGTCGCCAGGCGAC
>JBQTJP010000025.1:0-2854 GCA_052386995.1 Armatimonadota bacterium | reverse complement strand
GGCTTGACACGGTACGACCTCGCGCGTCAGTTCAGACTCATGCTCGGGACTAGCCCCTACCGTTATCTGCTCATGCGGCGTCTTGAGTTCGCGCGGCAGCGGATTCATCTGGGGTGCCCACTTGTCGCGGTGGCGTGCGAGGCGGGATTCGCCGATCAAGCGCACCTCACTCGTACATTCAAGTCAGCGTTCGGACTCACTCCTGCACGGTACCGCGCGTTGAGGGCCGATCAGATCACGTATGGGTCACCGGTGGGCTCTAGCGGCCGTAAACCCAACACCTGTTATGCGAGCAGTCGTTGGTATGTTGGCTGGGGGGCCAGGAATCGAACCTGAATTTGCGGTTCCAAAGACCGCCGGCTTGCCGTTAGCCGACCCCCCAAAACTTCACGAGACCGTTCGTCCATCCGGCAATCCGATGGCACAAAAGTGTGTTTCGTCTGACAGTCATCTGCATTGTACCATGATAGGAACGCTCGATATTTTTCCTCCTGCTCTTGGGGTTGTGTCTCTTCAGCCGGACGCGGATTTGTTGCCGGAGGACACCCATGCCTCAGCTTCAGCCCTGGCCATCGTCAGCGCAATTCGCTCGAGGCGCTCGCGGTGGACCTTTTCGGCGCCGCGACGTCCTGCCGCCAACTTTTTCGCCGTGAGTCGTTGTTTCTGCGGCCTGCTCAACCCGACGGTTCGCAGCCACAGCGAGAGTGTGGCCCTTCGCTACGGGCACGCGCTCGCGAATCTCACGGTAGGACAACCCCGCCCTGCGAAGTTCTATCGCTTTGGCTTTCTCCAACGGTTTGCTCCTGCCGGCCTCCAAATGGGCATACCTCCCCCACCTGGTGAATCGGCATGGCTGCCTGATTTTTCAGGAATGCCGGAGAAAAGCGAACGCTACGACGAAATCCCTACGCCAGCGCGATGCACTCGATCTCGATCAGCGCGTCCCGCGGCAGGCGGGCCGCCTGCACCGTGGTGCGGGCCGGAGGGAGTTCGCGGAAGAAACTCGCGTATTCCTCATTCATCGCGCCGAAGTCGTTCATATCTTTCAGGAAGACCGTGGTCTTTACCACGCGGTCGATGGACGATCCCGCCGCCTCCAGCACCGCCGTGAGATTCTGCAGCACCCGCTTGGTCTGCGCCTTGATGTCGCCGGGCAGAAACTGCCCCGTCGCAGGATCCAGGGCGAGCTGACCGGCCAGAAAGAGCAGGCCGTTGGCGCGTATCGCCTGCGAGTACGGTCCGATCGGCAAGGGCGCTCGATCGCTGCGGACGACCTCTTTCGTCATGAAGACCTCCTGAGGCTGAGTCGGTTGCGGGTTCGAGGAGTCGGGAGCGTTTCCTGTGTTTCCCGTACTACTGAGGGCCGCGCAGCAGCCGGACCAGTTCGACGCGTAGCGGCTCGGGCGCGCGCTCGCCGCGACACTTGTATTGAATGATCACCCGCAGGCGCCGCTCGAAATCCGCATGCTGCCGGCAGGGCAGGCATTCCTCGATGTGCGCCTGGAGCTCGCTGCAGAGGGTCTCGTCCGCCTCGCCATCGAGGTAAGCCCACAGGCGCTCGAGCAGCTCGTTGCAGTCGAAGTCGGTCATGGGGCTGCCTTCGGAGCCTGGCCGCTTCTACCGGGGCCCGTCTTCTCGGAGGCGGGTTTCTCGGTTCCGGCGTTCTCGCCAGACTTCTCCCCGTTCACGTACCCGGCGCGCTTGGCGTAATCCCACAACAGTTTCTGGAGGTGCCGGCGACCCCGGTAGAGGCGCGACATCACCGTGCCGATAGGGATGTCGAGAATCTCGGCGATCTCTTTGTACGAGAACTCCTCGAGATCTGCCAGGATCACCGCGGCACGAAACGGCTCGGGGACCTGCTCGAGCGCCGACTTCACATCGGCATCCATGATCTTCGACAGCAGAATTTCTTCGGGATCGCCCGCGCGCCGGTACTGGTCGCTCTCCTGCGCCTTTGCGTAGAGGTAGAAGTCGCCCACGTCCTCGTGGTCAACCATCTCCGGCTCGCGCGAGGACCGCCGGTAGCTGTCGATATAGGCGTTCATCAGGATCTTGTAGAGCCAGGCGCGGGCGTTGGTGCCGGTCTGAAACGTGTGGAATGACCGCCAGGCCTTCAGGAAAGTGTCCTGGATGAGATCTTCAGCGGAGGCCCGCTTGCGGGTCAGGCGCAGAGCGGACCCATACAGGCTGTCGAGGTGCTCGTTGACCAGCGCCTCGAAGCGCGCCCGGTCCTCCGACGAGACCGCAAGCGAATGTTCCGTACTCATGGCAACGGCGCCCATGGCTTCCACCGAGCCAACGGAGGAGCCCAGGCCGACATTCCCTCCAACGCAGTTACGACCCGCGACGTGCCGACGGGCGACGCAGAGTTGCGGCTCGCTTGGGCTCATCCGCCGACCCGGCGATCGACACCCGGGGGCCAGAGCCCTGGGCTGTCGGCCTCCGGCCGGTTGGGCGAAAATCGGCGAGCGTCAAACGATTGAGGACGCCGTCTGTGGCGGCCTGGATCGCCTGCCACACCGGACGCAGACCGCACCCGGAGAGATAGACGCAGTCGGGATCATCAACTTCGACGCACCACCACGGCGACGTGGTGCCTTCCAGGACCCCGAACGCCTCACGAAGGCTGATCTCCCCCGGTGGCCGCGAGAGGGCGTGCCCGCCCGCGGGGCCGCGCTTGCTCGAGACCAGACCGGCCCGCCGCAGCATCGTCATCAACTGATTGAGATACGGCTCGGGCAAGCCCTGGCGGCGCGCAATCGTCCGGCTGTGCACCGGTCCTTCGCCGTAGTGCGCGACCAGATCGAGCAGTGCCCGCATGCCGTACTCCGCCCGGGTGGAGACCTTCATA
>JBQTJP010000024.1:0-2051 GCA_052386995.1 Armatimonadota bacterium | reverse complement strand
GATGGAACTCCAGGAAGGCCTCTTCGGTGCACCGGCGCCCATTGTCGGCCACAAAGGCGCATCGCCCCCCGTCACGGCTCCAAACCGCGCGCTTGACCTCGGCCGGGACATGTCGCGAGCCGCGGGCAATGCCCCGGCTTTCGCGCGGACGGTCCGCGGCGGCGAGCTTCTGCTTGGCGAGGTCCTGAAGCAGCGCCGTCAGGGCCCGATCGAGTTCCGCGAGGTGGGCGATGAGGACCGCAGTCACGTCCCGCTCGCGCCCCGCCAGGTGCTTCACCCGCGCGAGGAGGTCGTGGTCGGAGAGGTGAGCCACGGTCGACAGCGTGGTCGGGTTCATGGCTCATACTAACATGACGATTCTTAAGGGCTCAGGACCGTCCCAGTGCGGCGTACGCGGCCGCACTCGTTCGCGCGCGGCACGTGGCGTCACAAAACCGTGCCCAGGCGATGCTGGCGAATATGGAAGGCATCTACGAGCGCAGGTTCGCGGTTTTTGAAATGCTTTGCGACGACGTGTCAAGCCCTTCTGCAAAATTTTTTGGGGTTGGGGTCATTGCCTTAACCGAACTCGGTCCGGACCGAGTTCATCTCACTGCACCTCACCCTGGGGTCGAACGCATGGGACACTGCACTAGCCCGATAGCCTAGAACTCGTCGGCGCCGATGTCGGACGAGGCGCCGCGCGGGCGGGTGTGTCCCTCGAAGTCGGTCGTGACGTCGGTGAGGCGCAGCCCTCGGTCGATGGCGGGCGATCCCGCGCGCAGGTGGTAGTCGACGCCGGGGTTCACGAACAGCGCGTTCAGGTCCGAGGCGTCCAAACTGTTCCCCTCATGTCCCATCGCCTGCCACTGGGCCAGGGTGTGCCGCGTCGCCCCATCGTCGGGCGTGATGAAGGCGGCTCCTCCGAAGATGTTGTGGCTGCTGTCCGTGTTGGTCACGTCGGTCGCCGTGTTGAAGGAGAGCCCGCCGCGCGCCGCATTGCGATTGTAGAGGATGTTGTTGCGGACGACGGAGTTTTGCACGCCGTCCATGTTGATGGCCGCCCCGCCCGTTCTCCCGTTGTTGTAGACCACGTTGTTCTCGACAACGGCGCCCGTGATGAGGCCGTCGCCTCCCTGGGAGAGGTCGGCATTCATGTGAATGCCCGCGGCCGCGTTGTCGCGGACCAGGTTGCCGCGCACGACCGGACGGTCGCCGCTGTTGGAGACGTAGATGCCGTGCTCGCCGACGCTCCCGTGGGCCTCGTTCGCTTCTAGCAGCAGGTCGTCGGAGTGGTTGGTGAACATCCCCCATGTCGCGTTGTTGCCGAAGACGCCGTTGCGCACCGTCACGCTGTTGCTGCGATCGACGCGCAGGCCTGCCCGGGGTCCGTTGGACGAGCGCAGCCCGTCGATGACGATGAATGACGACTGGGAGATGAGGATGTTGTCACGGTTGTCCGAGCGGTCGGTGGTGGGCGTGGCGACGGCATTGCGGCCCGGGGCCACGATGGTAATGGGCCGACCCGACGCGCCGTTGAGGCTCTGCACGGTGAAGCCCATGTAGGACCCGTCGGCCACGTTGATGACGTCGCCCGATCGGACGAGCGTCAGCGCCCGGCGGATCTGCCTGCAGGGATTCGCCTGCGTGCAGGTGTTGGCATCGTTGCCTGAAGTCGTCACGAAGTACGTGCTCCCCCCAGGAGCCGGCGTGGGCGTGGAGCCCGGCCCCGGCGTCGGCGGGGTTCCGGGTGCGGGAAGCGATCCAATGGGGCTGATCTGGCCGCAGGCGGTACCGGCGGCAAGGACGAGGGCGATCAGAAGCGAGAGCGGATAGCGCAGCACGGCAATCTCCACCGTGTTAATCAGAGTTCTCGCCCGGTCGTCGCGGCGCCGGCAGCGAAGCCGCGCCTGCCGCGAGCACGTCACGCAGACGCTCGGGCACGTTGGTCATGATCCCGTCTACCCGTCTGCCCGTCATCTCGGCCATATGCCCCGGATCGTCAACGGTCCAGACGTCGACGCGCAGTCCGGCGGCATGCGCGGCCTCGATCAGATCGCGTGTGGCGAACG
>JBQTJP010000023.1:0-36402 GCA_052386995.1 Armatimonadota bacterium | reverse complement strand
CCGCGAAGAGCGTCACACATCCCGCGGCCAGGTGCTCGAGGAGCACAGGAAAGCGCCGCACCGCCCGTGTCGTCTCGATGCGGTTGTAGGCGGCGTGCTCGGAGAGGTGGAGCACGTCCGTGCAGTATTTGAACAGCGAGGAGTAGCCTTCCGCGAGGTACAGGCGCCGCTCGTCGAGCTCCGCGAGATGCACAATGAGGGCGACTGTTGCCTCCCGTTCGCGTTGCGCGAGATCCTTGACCCGTGCGAGGAGGTCATGGTCGGAGAGCTGAGCGACGGTCGACAGCGTCGTCGGGTTCATGGCTCAGTTATAGCATGACGATTTTGCAGCCCTCAGGAGCGTCACAGTGCGGCGCTGGCGGCTGCATTCGTTTGCGAGTCGCCAGTGCCGCCACAAAACCGTGTTCACGCGATGCTAGCGAACGTGGTGGGCTTCTACGAGCGACTGTTCGCGGATTTTGAGATGCCTTGCAAAAACCTGTCAAGCCCCCCTGCGAAAAATCTTTCTTCGGTCAGCATCTTGCCCCAACTCGGCCCGGACCCGAGTTCATCTCACGGGCACCTCCAAAGAACGCTTGCCTGCCCTGCACGGGGCCTGACGCAACTCGGTGAAAGGTGTCGCTGCGCTGCCCGCGAATCCTCCTGTGGTTTCCCAGTTGAACCGGCCGCGTTCCGCGGGGCCGCGACAATTTCAGGGAGGTGGATCGATGAGAATGTTCCTCCGTCTTGGCGGACTGGTGTGCGCCGGGCTTCTCGTGCTGGCCATGGCCGCGCCGACACCGCCGGCCACCGCGCAGATGAAGAAGATGCGCGTGGGCATGGTGTACGACGTCGGTGGGCGCGGCGATCTATCGTTCAACGACATGGCCTACGCGGGCCTCTCGCGCGCGGCGAAGGAATTGGGTGCGAAAGTCGAGGTCAAGGACCTCGAGCCGACCGCGGGCGGGGAGAACCGCGAGGAGCTGCTGCGCCTGCTGGCCGGTGAGAAGTACGACCTCATCTTCGGCATCGGGTTTCTCTTCACCGACAGCATCACGCGTGTCGCGAAGGCGTTCCCGAGTGTGAAGTTCGGCATCGTGGATGGCTTCATCGACAAAGAGCCAAACGTCGTGAGCCTGTTGTTCAAAGAGCACGAGGGGTCGTTCCTGGTGGGGGCCGCCGCGGCGCTCAAGTCCAAGGCCGGAAAGGTTGGCTTCGTGGGCGGGATGAAGATCCCGCTGATCGAGAAGTTTGAGGCCGGGTTCATCGCCGGCGCCAAGTATGTGAGGCCCTCGATCGAAGTGTATTCCGACTACGCTGGGACCACCGGCGAAGCGTTCCGCGATCCCGTCAAAGGCAAGGAGCTCGCCACGGCCCAGTACGATCGCGGCGCGGACATCATCTACCATGCCTCGGGTGGGACGGGCATCGGCGTGTTTGAGGCCGCCGTCGTCAAGGGGAAGATGGCGATCGGCGTCGACGCCGATCAGTCATTGACGGCCAAGGAGGATCAGCGCAAGCAGATCCTGACGAGCATGATGAAGCGCGTCGACGTGGCCGTGTACGAAACGATCAAGGCCCTGGTCAACGGGAAGTACAAAGCGGGCGTGCAGTCGTTCGGGCTGAAGGAAGGCGGTGTCGGCTACGCTGTCAATGACCACAACCGCGCGCAGATGCGCGATATCGTCCCGCGTCTGGAGGCGCTGAAGAAGGATATTATCGCCGGCAAGATCAAGGTGCCCGCCGACCGCAAAGAGCTGGACACCTTCGTCAAAGGTTTGAAGCGCTAGGCCGACACGGGGGGCCCGGCCAGAGCCCAGCTCCCCGCTCTGCCGCCATGCCCCCCGCCATCGAGCTCGCCGGGATCACCAAGCGGTTTCCCGGCGTGCTCGCCAATGATCACATTTCCTTTGAAGTGGCCACCGCCGAGATCCACGCGCTTGTCGGCGAGAACGGCGCCGGGAAATCTACTTTAATGAAGATCCTCTACGGGCTCTATCCGCCCGACGCGGGGACGATTGCCGTCGGCGGCCGCCAGGTCATCCTCGACAGCCCACGCCGTGCCATCGGCCTTGGGATCGGCATGGTCCACCAGCACTTCAAGCTCATTCCCCGGTTCACCGTGGCGGAGAACGTCATTCTTGGATCGGAGCCGGCTCACGGCGGGCGGCTGGACATGGACGACGCCCGCGAGCGCATCCGGGCGCTCTGCGCGCAGTACGGCTTCGTCCTGGATCCCGATGCCGTGGTGGCGACGCTTTCGGTCGGCGAACAGCAGCGGGTCGAGATCGTCAAGGTCCTTTATCGCGGCGCGCAGATCCTCATCCTCGACGAGCCGACCGCCGTCTTGACGCCACAAGAGGTCGATGACCTCTTCGCCAATCTGCGCCGGCTGCGGGAAGAGGGCAAGACGATCGTCTTCATCAGCCACATCCTCGAGGAAGTTCTCGGCATCGCCGATCGGATCACGGTCCTACGGCGCGGCCATGTAGTGGGTACGCTCCACGCCGCGGGCGCGACCAAAGCCCAGATCGCCGAGATGATGGTCGGGCGCCCCGTGCTGCTCGACCTGGCGGTCCCTCCGGTGACGCCGGGGCCGGTGCGCCTGGAGGTCGATGGGGCGGTGGTGGCCGGCGCGCGCGGCCGCCCGGCGGTGCGTGGCGTCTCCTTTGCGGTGCACAGCGGTGAGATCTACGGCATCGCCGGCGTGGAAGGCAACGGACAGACCGAGCTCGTGGAAGCGCTCGTCGGCCTGCGCCCGCTGATTGCGGGCCGGCTCGTAATCATGGGGCGGGATGTCACGCGCGGCGGGCCAAGGGCGATCCGGCTCCTCGGCGTCGGCCATATCCCGGAAGACCGGCACCTCCGCGGACTCGTGCTGCCCATGGAGGTTCGCGAAAATCTCATCCTGGGGCATCACGTGCGTCCGGAGTTTGGACGCGACGCCTTCCTCGATAGCCGTGCGATCGATAAGTTCGCCGGCGACCAGGTCGCCGCGTTCGATATCCGGACGCCGTCGATTCGAACGCCGGCACTTGCTCTGTCGGGGGGCAATCAACAGAAGGTCATTGTCGCCCGTGAGTTTGCCTTCGCACCGTCCGTGGTGATCGCCGCGCAGCCGACCCGGGGCCTGGACATTGGCGCCACCGAGTTCGTCCGGCGTCAGATCATCGACGCCCGCTCCGCGGGTCTGGCCGTGGTACTCGTCTCCGCGATGCTCGAAGAAATCCTCTCGCTGGCCGATCGGATCGGGGTGATATGCGCGGGCGAGATCGTCGCCGAGTTCGCCCGCGGCGCGGCCAGCCCGAAGGAGCTCGGGCTGTGCATGGCCGGTGAACGGCGCGCCGAGGAACGCACCGCGTGAGCACGCGGCTGCGCCTCGGCGCACTCCAGATATTGACGCCGTTCCTGGCGATCGCGTTCGGCTTTGCCGCGGCAGCGGGCATCATCCTCGCCATCGGCAAGAATCCGCTCGACGTGTACTCGCTGATGCTGCGCTTCAGCCTGACCCGTGCCGACAGCCTGGCGGCGATCTTCTTCAAGGCGACCCCGTTGATTCTGTCCGGGCTTGCCGTGGCGCTGTCGTTCCGCGTCAACCTCTGGAACATCGGCGTGGAGGGCCAGTACTACGTGGGCGCGTTTGCCGCCGCGTGGGTCGGGTTTGCGATCAAGGGGCTGCCGCAGGCCATCCACCTGCCCCTTGCGGTCCTCGCGGCGCTGGCGGCCGGGGCACTGTGGGCGTTCCTGCCGATCGTGCTCAGGCTCAAGCGCGGCGCACATGAGGTCATCACCACGATCATGATGAACTACATTGCCGCGGCCCTGGTGCTCTATCTGCTCGCCGATGTCTTCCGCGACCCGGCGCAGGCAGGTACGCCGCGCGTGCGGACGCCCGAGTTCCCTGGGAGCGCGCGCATCCCGTTTCTACGGCCGCTGCTCGCGCCGCTGGGGATCGGCATCCCCGAGCACTCGGCGCTGAACTGGTTTCTGCTCGTGGGCGTGGCCCTTTGCGTGATCGCGGCCTATATCCTGGCCCGCAGCCGGTTCGGATATGAGGTGCGCGCCGTGGCGCTCAATCCCGCGGCGGCCGAGGCCGCGGCCATTCCGCTGGCGCGCGTGCAGTTCATCATGTTCCTGGCAGGCGGCGCCATCGCAGGGCTGGTCGGACTGTCCGATGTCCTCGGCTTCTTCGGGTACTTCGACATCGACTTCCCAAAGGGTCTCGGCTTTCTCGGCATCTCGGTGGCGCTGCTGGCCAGGAACCACCCCCTCGGGATCATCCCGGCCGCGCTCTTGTTCGGATTCCTCGATCGGGGCGCCCAAGGCGTGCAGGTCTTCGTGAGTATGCCGCGCGAGGTGATCACGATTCTCCAGGCCATCATTATTCTCGCCATCGTCGTGGCCTATGAATTGCTGACGCGTTATGTCCGCACTCAGCGGAAGCGGGAGGCTGAGCGGGTGACGGTCCCTCCGGTGGTCGGGCCCGTGGGGGACGCGGTACGATGACCGACCTGCTCGCGTCGCTGATCAGCCTAGCCCTGCTCGCCTCGGCGGTGCGCCTAACCGTGCCCATCTTGCTCGCGGCCATGGGAGCCGTCTACTCCGAACGCGGCGGGGTCGTCAACATCGGTCTGGAAGGCATCATGATTATGGGGACGTTCTTTGGCGCGGCCGGGACGCATCTGGCCGCGCAGGCGCTTTCCGCACCGGGGAGTGGGGGGAGCTGGGCAGGCCTGGCTCCCGTGGCGGGGATGCTCGCGGCGATGGCCGCCGGCGTGTTGTTCTCGCTGATCCACGCGGTGGTGGCCATCGCGTTTCGAGTCGATCACATCATCAGCGGCGTCGCGCTCAATCTGCTCGCGGTCGGGCTTGCGCGGTTCATGAACATCCTGTTCTTTGGAGTGGCCACGCAGTCGCCGGGGATCCGCGGCTTCGCGGCCGTGGATATCCCGTGGCTGAAGGATGTGCCGGCCTTTGCCCCAATCGCCACCGGGATCTCGCCCGTCATCCCGCTCACGCTGGTGGCCGTGGTCGTCGGGCAGTGGGTTCTGCTGCGCACCGTGTTCGGGTTGCGCCTGCGCGCGGTCGGCGAGCATCCGGGCGCGGCGGACACGCTGGGCATCAGCGTCGCGCGCATGCGCTACGCGGGCGTGCTGATCAGCGGCGCGCTGGCCGGTCTCGCCGGAGGCTACCTGTCAATCGAGCAGGGCCGTGGATACCTCGAAGGGATGACCCAGGGACGCGGCTTCATCGCGCTGGCCGCGATGATCTTCGGCAACTGGTGGCCGATCGGCGCGCTCGGCGCGTCTGCGCTCTTCGGGTACTTCGACGCGCTGAGCCTCCGGGTCGTGCACACGACTGTTCCCTATCAGTTCATCACCGTGCTGCCCCACATCGCGTCCATTCTCGTCCTTGCCGGATTCATGCGGCGGGCGCAGCCCCCGGCGGCCGACGGGATCCCGTACAGCAAGGAGGAGGGATAGCCGCATCGCTTCGAGTCAGAGCACGATCGTGGTTGCGGGTGGGGCGCTCGTGGACGTTCGCGCATCCACCGGGGCCGGATGGATGCCGGGGCAGTCGCTGCCGGGGAAAGTGCGGCTGCTGCCGGGCGGAGCCGCGCGCAACGTGGCGGTCAACGTGACGCGCCTGGGCCATGCCGCGGTGCTGCTCTCGGCCGTCGGGCTGGATCCGCTGGGCCGGTGGCTGTTGCAGAGTACGTCCGAGGCGGGTGTTGATGTCACACACGTGCTCTCCCGGCATGGATCGACGGGCGTGTTCGTGACCGTGGCAGCACCGGGCGGCGAGACCTGGAGCGTTGCCGATGCCGGGCTCAGTGAGAGCCTCGATGCCGTGGATCTGGAATCCTGGCGTCCGGTGATCGCCGACGCGTCACTCGTGGTGACCGACGCGAACCTTCTCGAACCGGTACAGCGCGCGCTGGCCTCCCAGGCGGCCGGCATTCCGCGTGTCTTGCTGGCGACGTCACCGCAGAAGTCGGTGCGTCTCCGTCCGGTCCTGTCCGGCGCCGCGGCGCTCGTGTGCAACCGTCCCGAAGCGCTGGTCCTCACGGGCCTTCCCGCGACGCTGGGTTGGCAGGCGCTGGGGACCGCACTGCTGACCGAAGGCGTCGAGCGTGTTGTGCTGACGCTCGGACCGGCCGGGGTCGCGGTCCTGACCGCGGATGAAGCGGTCAAGGTGCCCGCCGCGGACGTCCCGGTCGTTGAACCCGCGGGCGCCGGTGACGCCGTGGCCGCCGCCGCGGTCCACGCGTGCCTGGCAGGTCTGGATCCCCAGGCGACCGCTGATCTGGCCGTCGCCGCCGCGGCCGAGGTGGTTCGGTCGGAGGAGAATACACCGGCGGGACTGTCCACGGTGATTCACGGATGAAGAGCCGCGCGCGCACAGGGCATCGGCGTCACATCCATGTGCTTGCCGAAGTGTCCCGCGCGCTGGCACGCCGCGGGCCGGTGGTGGCAATGGAGAGCGCCGTCCTCTCGCACGGTGTGCCGGCAGATGCGGCCCGTGCACTGGCCGCCCGTTTGGATCAGATTGTACGCTCCCACGGCGCCACACCGGCGCTCATCGCAATCAGAGATGGCCGCCTGGAGGTTGGCGTCTCTCCGGCCGACCTGGCGTTTCTCCTCGACCCCGCGGCGCTCAAGGTTGCGGAGCGCGACCTGCCGGTCGCCGTGGCGAAAGGCCGCTCGGGAGGCACCACCGTCGCGGCGACGCTGGCCGCTGCTGGTCAGGTCGGAATCGCTGTGATGACGACGGGTGGCATCGGCGGTGTACACCTGGATGCGCCTGAGGATGTCTCCGCGGATCTGCACGCCCTGAGCCGGCATCCGCTCGTCGTGGTCTGCGCCGGCGCCAAGATCATCTGCGATCAGCGACGCACCGTTGAAGCCCTGGACACGCTCGGTGTGACCGTGGTCGGCTATCGGACCGACACCTTTCCCGCGTTCGTCGTGCGCTCCAGCGGACTCTTCCTGGCGCACCGTGCCGAGACGGCCGAGGAAATCGCGGCCATCGCCCGCGCCCAGATGGCAGTCGGCACCGCCGCCGCGTTGCTGGTCGTTCAGCCCCCACCTGCCGATGCCGCGCTCGACTCGGAGATCGTCGACGCGGCCCTCACCGATGCGCTCGAGCGGGCCCGCACCGCCCGCATCACCGGTCCGGCGCTGACGCCGTTTCTGCTGTCTGCCATCGCCGCGGCGACGGGCGGGCGGAGCCTTTCGGCCAACCTTCGGCTCCTCGAAGCGAACGCAGGTCTTGCCGCCGAAATCGCGGTCGCGCTCGCCGGTCGCCCCCGCGCTGGGACGCCTCGGAGACGGCCTGATCTGGCCGTCCGAAGGGAAAGAAGATCGGCGAAGGGAAGTGGTAGACCGTGACGACCCCACAAGTGCCCCATACAGGGTCGGATCCGGCCGGCATCGGCGCTGCCTTGCGTGCCGCGCGCTCGAGGCGAGGTCTGTCGCTCGCCGAAATGCGCGTGCGCACCAAGATCGACGACCGATACCTCACCGCGCTGGAAGCGGACCGCTTCGGCGATCTTCCTCCGCTCCCGTTTGCCCGAGGCTTTCTTCGTACGTACGCCGTCGAGCTTGGTCTCGATCCGGACCCTCTGGTCGAGCAACTGGTCGCGGCCGTCTCTGGCGCCGGCCAGGCGACCGGCCCGGCGTCGGCGCGGGACGACCTCCACCGGTTGGACAGCGCGATCATGCCCGGGCGCACGCCGTCGCCGCTGCGGCGCGCGGCCACCACGACCGCGGTGGTGGGCTTCCTGGCCTCCGCCATCCTGGCCGTGTTCTTTCTCCAGCAGGTCCGCGAATTCAATCGCCAGGTACAGCCGGACCCGCAGGCGGGTGCCCCCCCGAAGGCCACACAGCAATCGCCCGCTTCATCACCCGTGCCGGCTCCGACGGCGGCCGCGACGGCCGCGGCAACACCCGGTGCCGTCATACCCCCTGGCGAGCCGGCGGTTCCGCAGGAGGCCGAACGCATCACCGTCGACGTACAGGCGGTGGGCCGGTCGTGGATTCGTGTGCAAGGCGAGGACGGCGAGATCTACGAAGGAATCATCACGGCCGGTGAGACTTACCGATGGCAGAGCGCCGGCTCGATGAGGATCCGCATCGGCAATGCTGCCGCCGTCGTCGTGACGGTCAACGGCAAAGCCGTCGGAACGCTGGGACGGCGCGGCCAGGTCGTGAGCCGGACGTTTACAAAAGACGTCAACCCCTGAAATTTCTCGGCACTACCAGACTGTGAGTGGCGATGCGCGCTGAGCTCATCTCCGTCGGCACGGAGTTGCTTCTCGGGCAGATCACGGACAGCAACGCGGCGTATCTGGCGCGCCTCCTGGCCACCCACGGCGTCGATCTCCTTCACAAGCAGACGGTGGGCGACAATCTGGAGCGGGTCCGCGCGGCCGTGGATCTGGCGCTTGGACGCGCAGACCTGGTCATCATGACCGGCGGTCTCGGCCCAACCGAAGATGATCTGACCGCCGAGGCTGTCGCGCTGGCCGCGGGCGTTCCGCTGGTGTTTGATCAGGCGGTCGCCGATACTATCGCCGGGTTTTTCACACAGCGGCATCGCACCGCACCGGAGTCGATTTTCCGGCAGGCACGCATTCCCTCTGGCGCGCAGGTGACTCCCAACCGGCGTGGCACGGCTCCGGGCCTCATCGTCCCCGTGGCGGGGAGAACGATCTTCATGTTTCCCGGCGTTCCGCACGAAATGGAAGGACTCGTGGCCGAAGGGCTGGTGCCCTGGCTTGAGGCGCGCACGCATGGTGAGATCATCCGCTCCCGCGTGCTGCGCATTGCCGGCCTGGGAGAGTCGGTGGTCGAAGAGCGCGTGCGCGATCTCATCCATGGCAGCAATCCAACCGTCGCACCGCTCGCCAAGCTCGGCGAAGTGCACCTGCGCATCACCGCCAAGGGGACGCCCGACGCAACCGCGGTCTTGATTGCGGCCGCCGAAGCCGAGTTGCGCGGTCGGCTGGGCGATGCGGTGTTTGGCACGGACGACGAGTCTCTGCACGAGGCGACAGCCAGGCTCCTGCTCGAGCGGGGCCTCACCCTGGGTGTCGCCGAATCGTGCACCGGCGGCCTCGTCGCCTCCCGCTTGACCGAGGTTCCCGGCGCTTCGGGATTCTTGAAGGCCGGATTCATCCCGTACAGCAACGAAGCCAAGACTCGGGACCTCGGCGTGTCTGCGGCGATGATTGCGGAGCACGGCGCCGTCAGCGCTGAGGTCGCCGCCGCGATGGCGACGGGTGCGCGCCGTCAGGCCGGCGCCGATGTCGGGCTCGCGATCACGGGCGTCGCGGGACCCACCGGCGGGACGCCGGCGAAGCCCGTAGGTCTGATCTATCTTGCCGCCGCAACGGATGGAGCCGTACGAGCGGTAGACCTGCATCTCGGAGCCGGACTGAGCCGTCACGTCATCCGGCATCTCGCGGCCCAGGCGGCGATCAACCTGCTACGCGTAACACTGCTGCGCCGGTGAAAGTGCATCGCGCGTTCATCGCGGTGGAACTCGACGCCGCATTGCAGCGCCTTGTCGCTGATCTTCAGGATCGCATGCGGGCCTCCGGAGCGCGCCTGCGGTGGGTGAAGCCGCACAATGTGCACTTTACGCTGCGGTTTCTCGGTGAGATCCCGGCGGCTCAGCTGGCGCGGGCCGTCGTTGCCGTTCGAGAGACCGCGCGCACCGCCCAGCCCTTCACGGTTATGGTCGCGGGCCTGGGGGCATTTCCGAACTTCGACCGGCCCCAGGTCATCTGGCTTGGATCTCGTGAAGGTGCCGAGGCCTTCCAGCGCCTTGCCGGCGATCTCGAGGCCGCGCTGGCGCGACAAGGGTTTGCGCCGGAATCCCGCCCCTTCCGGCCGCACCTGACATTGGGGCGGGCGAAGGATGACCGTCAGTGGGGAGACCTGGTACGGACCCTCCAGCGGTTCCGCGACCAGGAGATCGGCCAGCAGCCGGTTCGCACTCTGACCGTCATGGAGAGCCGCCTGACCGTCGACGGTCCTGTCTACACCGCTTACGAGCAGGTTCCGCTGAACCAGGAGTTGAATACACCACCAGGGTAAGGCCCCATAGCTAGTATATCGGCTGGAAACGATGGGTTTGCAGCGTTGACAAGCGAACACGTGTTTGGTATCGTGGGCGCCATCTGATGGGCACCGGGGGTTGAAGATCATGAACGAGCGTCAGCGCGCGTTGGACCTAGCCCTCTCCCAGATTGAAAAACAGTTCGGCAAAGGCTCGATCATGAAGCTGGGAGAGGCTTCTGCAAAGTTTCATGCCGAGGTGATCTCGAGCGGAGCGCTTGGGCTCGATCTCGCGCTGGGGATCGGTGGCGTGCCCCGTGGGCGCGTGGTGGAGATCTACGGGCCAGAGGCGTCCGGCAAGACGACGCTAGGGTATCATGTCATCGCTGAGGCGCAGCGCGAGGGCGGCGTCGCGGCATTCATCGATGCCGAGCACGCTCTCGATCCCTCGTACGCGCGCGCCGTGGGTGTTGACGTCGACAACCTGCTGCTCTCACAGCCGGATAGCGGCGAGCAGGCATTGGAGATCGCCGAGACGCTCGTGCGCAGTGGCGCACTCGACGTTGTGGTCGTCGACTCGGTGGCCGCACTCGTCCCCCGGGCCGAGCTCGAGGGCGAGATGGGCGACGCGCATGTGGGGCTGCAGGCACGGCTCATGTCGCAGGCTTTGCGGAAACTGGTCGGTACGATCAGCAAGTCCCGCACCACGGTTATCTTCATTAACCAGATCCGCGAGAAGATCGGGGTGATGTTCGGCAACCCGGAGACCACTACCGGAGGCCGGGCGTTGAAGTTCTACGCCTCGGTCCGTATGGAGATCCGCAGGATCGAAAACATCAAGAGCGGGGATGAAGTCAAGGGCATGCGGGCCCGCGTGAAAGTCGTCAAGAACAAGATGGCGCCGCCGTTCCGCGATGCCGAGGTCGACATCATCTACGGACACGGGATCTCGCGGAGCGCGAGCATCCTGGATGTCGCCACGGCTGTGGGAGTGATTTCCCGTACGGGCACGTGGTTTGCCTTCAACGACCTGCGCCTGGGCCAGGGCCGCGACAATGCCCGCGAGTTCCTCGACAACAATCCCGAGGTCGCGCGTGAACTGGACCGCCGCGTGCGAGAAGCCCGCGGTCTGCTCCGGCAGGCATCGACACCAGAAGGTGCGGCGCCGCCGGCGCCAGGTGGACCGGTCTCGGCTCCCGAGCCGGCCGCACGTCAGGTGGCTCGCGCGCGCGGGTGAGCCGGGGCCGGTGGGGCAGTCCACGGCCGGTTTTCGCATCACCTGCGTGCGGGTCTCGGAGCGCGATCCCTCGATCCGTGTTGTGGATATCGAGGGCGTGGGGACATTCAGGCTCGACATCAAGTCCGTTGACGCGCTTTCGCTGAGCGAAGGCGTTGAGATCGATAGTCGCCTGGCGGATCGCGTCGCGGAAGCTGCGATGCACCGGGAAGGGCGGGCGATCGCGCTGCGCCTGCTGCAGAGGCGACTGCGAAGCCGGGCCGAGCTCGAGACCGGCCTCCGTCGCCGGGGAGTCTCCAAAGTGGTGTCGATAGGCATCATCGATGATCTCGCCCGTGAGGGCTGGATCGATGACGCCCGCTTCGCCCGCGCGTGGGTACGCGACCGGCTGGCGTTGCGGCCGAGCGGCCGCCGGCGGCTCAGAGTGGAACTCCTCTCTCGTGGAGTTCCTCCGCAGACAGCCGACGATGCGATCGCGTCAATGCTGACGGCGGAGGGGGAGGAGGACCTCGCCCTGGTGCAGGCCCGGGCACGATTTCGTCGGGTCCAGCGCCTGCCTCCCCAAGTTGCGCGGCGGCGCCTCGTCGGATGGCTGCGGCGGCGCGGATTCAGTCAGGCAGCGATCGCCCGGGTGCTCCGCACTGTCCAGGGCATCATCACGGGTGAGGAGGATGGCCACGCCTCAGCGTGACTACGCGGCGATCCCCGCCGGACAGGTGCCGCTTCAACTTTCGCTCGAGGAGCCCACCGCCGTCGGGGTCGACGCCGCCGAGCGGGCGCTCGATGGCCTGACGCCGTCCCAGCGCCGTGCAGTGACACACGACGAGGGGCCGTTGCTCATCGTGGCGGGCGCGGGGACCGGCAAGACGCTGGCCATCACACGGCGGATCGCCTGGCTGATCGGCACCCGCCGGGCCCGGCCGTCAGAGATCCTCGCGCTGACCTTCACCGAGAAAGCCTCCGCCGAGATGGAAAGCCGCGTCGACCAGGCCGTCCCCTACGGCTATACAGACACGTGGATCAGCACGTTTCACGCGTTCGGCGACAGGGTCTTGCGCGAGCAGGCGCTGGAGGCCGGGCTCCCGCCTGATTTTCGAGTCCTGTCGCGGCCCGAGCAGTTCATCTTTCTCCGGGACCGCCTGTTCGAGCTCCCCCTCAATCGATATCGGCCGCTGGGTGATCCGATTCGGTACATCGACGCAATCTTGGCGCTGATCAGCCGGGCCAAGGACGAGGACATCGCTCCCGCGGTGTACGAGCAGTATGCGGCGGAGCTCCAGCGCCGCCTCGACCATCCCTTTGCCTCGACCGAGCATCATGAAGCCGCGGCCGGGCACCTCGAGCTGGCCCGGACCTACGGGACGTATCAGCAGCTCTTGCGCGAAGCGGCGCGGGTGGATTTCGGAGATCTCATCATGCTGCCGCTCCAGGTCTTCAGGACCAGGCCCGACATCTTGCAGCGCTATCAGGCTCGCTTCCGTTACATCCTGGTGGACGAGTTCCAGGACACTAACCATGCGCAGTTCGAGCTCGTGAAACTCCTTGCCGCATCCCATCGGAATCTCACGGTGGTCGGCGACGATGACCAGGCGATCTACAAGTTCCGCGGTGCCGCCATCAGCAACATCCTTGGGTTTTCCGAGACCTACCCTGACGCGGCCCAGGTGGTCCTCACCGAGAACTTTCGCTCGCCGCAGCCGGTGCTCGATGCAGCCTACCGGCTCATCCAACACAACAATCCCGAGCGGCTCGAAGTGCAGAGGCGGCTCGACAAGCGGCTCACCGCCGTCCGTGGCGAGGGGCCGCCGGTGCGGCATCACCATTTCGATGCGCTGACGACCGAGGCCGACGGCGTCGCCGGATTCATCGCCGACTATGTGGCCGGAGGTGGCAGCTACAGGGACTGCGCGATCCTCGTGCGGGCCAATCAGGATGCCGATCCGTTTCTGCGTGCCCTCAACGTGCGCGGTATCCCATGGTGGTTCTCGGGGACGCGTGGACTGTACGACCGGGAGGAGGTGCGCGTGGCGCTCGCGTTTCTGCGCGTGCTCGCCAATCCCGCCGACAACCTGAGCCTGTTCTTCCTGGGCGCCTCCGACCTCTACTTGGTCGATGCCACCGATATGGCGAGAGCCCTCGGATACGCCAACCGCCGCAACCGCTCGCTGGAGCACACCATCAGGCACCTCGCGGGCGCCCCGGACCTGGCCGCCGAACTCTCACCCGAGAGCCACGCATCGATCGCGCGCCTGGTCGAAGACCTCGACAAGATGCGCGAGCTCATGCGCCACCAGGTTACCGGCCGGGTGCTCTACGAATACCTGGTCGCCCGCACCGGCTACATCCGGCGCCTGGCCACCTCCGAGCAGCCGGGGGACGAGTCCAAGGTGGCGAACCTGGCGCGGCTCTTCGACATCGTCGCCCGGCACGGCGAGGTGGCGATGTACGACCGCGTACCCGAGTTCGTGCGGCGGATGGATGACCTGATCGCGGCGGGGGACGACCCCCCGATTCCCGATCCCGACCCCGATTTCGATGGGGTGCAGGTGCTCACGGTGCACAAGGCCAAGGGCCTTGAATATCCGGTCGTCTTCCTAGTGAGCTGCGTAGCCGAGCGGTTTCCCGCCAGGCACCGCGGCGAGCCGCTGGAGCTGCCGGAGGATCTGGTGCGCGACCGTGAAGTCCTGCCCACGGGCGACGACCACCTGCAGGAGGAGCGGCGCCTCTTCTACGTCGGGATGACGCGGGCGAAGCACACGCTCGTACTCACGAGTGCCCACGACTACGGAGGCCTCCGGGCGCGCAAGGTGAGCCGGTTCGTGCTCGAGGCGCTCGACGCCCCAAGCGTCGACGCCGTTCCGTTCCACGCCTCGCCGGTCGAGGCGATCCACCGGCATTCCCCGCCCGCCGACGCCCAGCAGCCGCTGCCTGGAGTGCTGCCGGCCGAGGCGCCGGTGGCAGTGTCGTTCCGTCAGGTCGACGACTACGACATCTGCCCGCTGAAGTACAAATACACGCACGTGCTGCGCGTGCCGCTGCTCCGCGACCACCGCGTGATCTACGGCGCGGCGATCCACGCCGGCGCCATTGAGTACAACCGGCGCCGCGCCCGTGGCCAGCCGGTGTCGGCCGATGACCTCATCCGCGAGTTTGAACGGGCCTGGGTGACCGAGGGCTTCATCAGCCGCGAGCACGAGGACCAGCGCCTGGACCAGGGCCGCACGGTGCTTCGGCGTTTCTTTGAGTTTCAAGAGGCCAGTGGGACGACGCCGACGATGGTCGAGAACAGGTTTGCCTTTCAGCTCGGCGCGACGAAGATCCGCGGCCGGTGGGACCGGGTCGACATCCGCCGGAGTCAGGGCGCGGCGCCCTCGCAGAGTGGGTCCGGCGATGAAGTGGTGATCATCGACTTCAAGACCAGCGATGTGCGCGCGCAGAAAGACGCCGACCGCCGCGCCAGGGAGAGCCTGCAACTGAGTGTCTACGCGCTCGCGTACGAGCGGCACTACGGCCGCATGCCCGACCGTCTGGAGCTGCATTTCCTCGGGCCGCATCAGGTTCTGGTAGGCTCCACGGCGCCGACCGAGGCGCTGCTCACGGAGGCGAAAGAGGCCATCGAGAAGGCGGCCGCCGGCATCCGCGGCCAGCGGTTCGCGGCCACGCCCGACTACTATCGGGCGTGCCGGTACTGCGCGTTTGCGTCCATCTGTCCCTACACGGCCACGGCAGACTAGTGGAGCGCTCATGACCGACTCAACAATCGTCGCGGTGCTGCTGGGCGTGGCCGCGGGCCTGGTCCTGGCCGCGGCCGTCGCGCTCCTCGTCAGGCGTCGCCCTGAGGCCGAGCCTGGTCTGCTGCTCGTGCAGCAGCAGTTGGAGGCACTTCGCGCGCAGATGGGGCAGAGTCTGGAAGGAACATCCCGCGCCTTCAACGAACGCGCCGAGGCCCTTCAGACTCAAATGGGCGATGCACTGCACCGGGTCGACCAGCGTCTTGGCGTGAATCTGCAGACCGTTGGCCAGCGGTTCAGCGAGACCGCCGGCATGGTCACGACCGTCCACGAGAGGCTCAAGGGCCTCGAGGAGGCCGCCGGGAGAATCTTCGAGCTCGGGAAAGATCTTACGTCGCTCCAGGATATCCTGCGGCCGCCCAAGCACCGCGGTGGGGTGGGGGAGGTCCTGCTCGAAAACCTGCTTCGCGACCGAATGCCGGTTGCGCAATTCGAGATGCAGCACCGGTTCACCAGCGGCGCCACCGTTGACGCGATCATACGACTGGGCGGCCGCTTTGTGCCGGTCGACTCGAAGTTTCCGATCGAGTCGTTTACCGCTGTCATCAGGGCCGCCTCCGACGACGAGCGCGGCCGGGCGCGCCGTGAGTTCCTGCGACTGGTCCAGGGACACGTGAAGACGATCGCCGAGAAGTACATCCTCCCCGAGGAAGGCACCTACGACTTCGCCCTGATGTATATCCCCGCGGAGCACGTGTACTACGAGGCCGTGGTGCGGGACGACGACGGGGGTCTGCAGGCCTTCGCCATGGAGCGCCGGGTCATTCCGGTCTCCCCGACGACCTTCTACGCCTACCTCGTGGCCATGGCGTATGGCCTCAAGGGGCTTCAGGTGGAGGAGCAGGCCGCCCAGATCCGCGCCGGCCTGGCGCACCTGGCGTCCGACTTCGAGCGGGTGCGGGAGCCGATCGGCAAGCTGGGCGAGCAACTCCGCCGGGCCCAGAAAAATTACGAGGACGCCGACCGCTCGCTTGACCGGTTCGGGAACCGCCTGGCCCAGGTCAGCGGAAACCCGCTCCCCCTGGCGCAGCCGACCGCCCTACCGCTCGGCGAAAACCGCGATTCTTGACCTGTTTTCCCGTCCCCACTAGAATCGATCTGAAAGACGAACGACCATCCAGGAACGCTGGAGGGTGATGCGCGAGGGGTCACGGATGACTGAAGGAGGTGTCCGCCATCGACGCCATGGGAGTGCTCGTGGTTCCCGCCGTCGCAGGGCTGGTCGCGTTCCTCCTGGGATACCTTCTGCGCAGGACCATCGCCGAAGCTAAGATCAAGTCTGCTGAAGAGGACGCTCGCCGAATTCTTGAGGAAGCCAGGAAGGAGGCCGACGCCAAGCAACGTGAGGTCGTCGTCGAAGCCAAGGACGAGGCCTTTCGTCTCAAGCGGGAAGCGGAGCGGGAGATCCGTGATCAACGCGCGGAGATCCAACGCCTCGAACGGCGGTTGGTGCAGCGAGAGGAGAACCTGGAGCGCAAGACCGAGGCTCTCGAACAGCGGGACCGGAATCAAACCGAAGAACAACAGCGTGTTGTAGTACTGCGCGAGGAAGCCGAGAGGCTCAAGCGCGAGCAGCAAACGGAACTCGAACGGATCGCGGGCCAATCGACCGAGGAAGCCCGGGCCCAGCTCCTTGCCGCGGTTGAAACCACAACCCGCGGCGAGGTCACGCAGCTCGTCCGCCGGATCGAGGCGGAGGCCCGGAGCGAAGGCGACCGGCGGGCGCGGGAGATCCTCGCCCTGGCCATCCAGCGGTGCGCCGCCGAGCACACCGCTGAGGTCACCGTGTCGGTCGTTCCTCTGCCTACCGATGAGATGAAGGGCCGGATCATCGGCCGCGAGGGCCGCAACATCCGGGCCCTCGAGAGTCTCACCGGCGTCGACCTCATCATTGACGATACGCCCGAAGCCGTCACGATCTCGTCCTTCGACCCCATCCGCCGCGAAGTCGCCAAGCTCGCCCTGGAAAAGCTAATCGTCGACGGCCGCATCCACCCGGGCCGGATCGAGGAAGTCGTCGAGCGGGCCCAGCGTGATCTCGATGAGCGGGTGAAAGAGGAAGGCGAGCAGGCGGCGTTCGAGGCGAACGTCCACGGTCTGCATCCCGAGGAGATCAAGGTCTTGGGCCGGCTGCGGTTCCGGCATTCCTATGGTCAGAACTTGCTGCGCCATTCGGTAGAAGTCGCCCTGCTTTCCGGCCTGCTGGCCAGCAACCTGGGCGCCGATCCGAAACTGGCACGGCGCGCCGGGCTACTCCACGATATCGGCAAGGCGCTCACCCACGAGGCGGAAGGCACGCACGTGGCGCTGGGCGCCGACCTCTGCCGGCGCTATCACGAGCCGCCGGAAGTGCTGAACGCGATCTCGTACCATCACGGCGAAGAAGAGGCTGCGTGTCTGGAGGCGGTACTGGTGGCCGCCGCCGACGCGATCTCGGCCAGCCGGCCCGGCGCCCGTAAGGAAACCGTGGAGGCGTACATCAAGCGGCTCCAGAGCCTGGAGGAACTGGCCACGTCGTTCCCTGGTGTCGAGAAAGCCTACGCCATCCAGGCCGGCCGGGAGATCCGGGTCATCGTCAAGCCCACCGAGATCGATGACGTGGCTGCGGCGTCACTGGCCCGCGATATGGCCAAAAAGATCGAAGACGACCTCGAGTACCCCGGTCAGATCAAGGTCACGGTCCTGCGCGAGACGCGCATCATCGAGTACGCGCGGTGAGCGCGTGAACGTCCTGTTCATTGGCGACATCACCGGCAAGCCCGGCCGGCGGATCGTGGCCGCGCGCCTGAGCGCGCTGCGGCGCACCCACGACCTCGACGTCGTGATCGCGAACGGCGAGAACGCGGCCGGGGGCATGGGCATTACCGCCGATTCCGCCGCGGAGCTGCTCGACGCCGGCGTCGATGCCCTGACCGGGGGCAACCACACCTGGCACCACCGGGAAGCGTACGAGTTGCTCGACGGCAGTCCAAACATCCTGCGGCCGGCCAACTATCCGCCGGGCGTTCCCGGCCGGGGGGCCGCGGTGGTGAAGACGCCGGCGGGAGTGGAGGTGGGGGTCCTCAATCTCCAGGGCAGGGTCTTCATGCCCGAGCTCGACGACCCGTTCCGGGCGGCGCGGGAGCAGGCCGAAGCGCTGCGCGCCACGGTGCCGACCGTCATCGTCGACTTTCACGCGGAGGCCACATCCGAAAAGATCGCCATGGGATGGTACCTGGACGGCCGCGTCACCGCGGTGTTGGGCACCCACACCCACGTGCAGACGGCCGATGAGCGGATTCTCCCGCAGGGCACGGCGTACATCACCGACGTGGGGATGACCGGACCGCGGGACGGTGTCATCGGCATGGCGCGGGAGATCATCCTCGAGAGGTTTTTGACCCAGATGCCCGCGCGGTTTCAGGTAGCGACCGGGCCGGCGCAGCTGAACGGGGTGCTCATCGCGACCGACGGCGACGGCGCGGCCCGCTCGATCGAGCGGGTGCAGATCGTTGAGGAGTCCTGACGCCGTGCGCATTGATCTCCACACGCACACCACCGCCTCGGATGGCATGCTGGACGCCCCCGCCCTGATCGCGGAGGCGGCGGCACGAAGCGTGCGCCTGATGGCCGTCACCGATCACGACACGACGGCAAGTGTCGAGGAGGCGGTGCGCGCGGGTAGTAGTGCGGCTGCGGGGATCGAAGTCTGGCCTGCCGTCGAGTTGTCCTGTGACGTGGACGCGGGCGAAGTGCACGTGCTCGGCTATTTCGTCGATGTTCGCCTCGTCTGGTTTCAGACGTTGCTGGAACGCCTGCGAGAGGGGCGTCTGCATCGCGCCGAACGCATGGTGGAGCGCCTGATCGAGCTCGGGGCGCCGGTCGAGTTTGCGCGGGTCGAGGCGCTCGCCGCGGGCGGCGCCATCGGGCGGCCGCATGTGGCCAGGGCGCTCGTCGAGGCGGGTCGGGTGCGCGACGTCACGGAGGCCTTCGAGCGGTACATCGGACGCAACGGCCCCGCGTATGTCGAACGCCTCAAGGTGACACCCGCGGATGCGGTGGCGGTCATTCGCGCCGCCGGCGGCCTGGCCGTGCTGGCGCACCCGGGCTGGGCGCAGAGCGACGGGATGATTCCGGATCTCGTCGCCTCGGGGCTGGATGGCATCGAAGTGTACTATCCCGATCATTCGCCGGCGCTGGTGGAGCACTACACCGCGCTCGCACGCCGCCACGGGCTGCTCATCACCGGTGGCACCGACTTTCACGGTGGGACCCTGGCCACGCGGGTTCCGATAGGAAGCCAGTACGTGCCCGAGGAGATCGTCGCGCCCATTCGATCGGCCGCGGCGACGCGGCGGCCGTCACGTGAGGCCCCGCGGGTGGCGCTGGCGGTCGAGTAACGCCGAAGGCCAACCGAGGTACGCAACGAGAGGAGCACATGCGATGCGCTGCCCCAACTGCGGCCATGAGAACGCCCACGGAAAGATCGTCTGCGCGCGCTGCGGAACGCGGCTGCGGGCGGGTGCCGCGGCGGCCGGGGGGCCACAGCACGATCCCGCGCAGTTCATGAAAACTCTCAAGGCGGATCTCGTCCGGCTGGCGATCGTGGCGGTCATCGTCGTGGCAGCGGCCGCGCTCCTGGGCCTGTTCGTTTTCTGACCTGCTGCCTCTGACGTTTCCGGCCACGGGGAGTCACGTCGACATGGAAGCACAATCCCGATTGCGCGCCCTGCCGTCGGTCGAGCGCGTGGTCGTCGCGCTGGAGGCGCAGGGTCTGCTGGCGGGTTTTCCACGGCGTGCCGCAACACTGTGTGCCCGCCAAGTGTTGGAGGACGCGCGCCGCCGGCTCCGTGAGGGCGGTCCCGAGGCCCCGCCGGAGACCATCGTGAGAGAGACCGCGGCGCTGCTCCAACGCCGTTTCGAGACATCGCTCCGCCGGGTCGTGAACGCGACCGGCGTGCTACTGCATACGAACCTGGGCCGGGCTCCGCTGTCCGGCGCCGCGCAGGCGGCGGTGGCGGACGCCGCCGCGGGCTATAGTGCATTGGAGATCGACCTCCGCGAGGGAGGGCGCGGTAGCCGTCACGCCCACATCGAAGGGGTGCTCACTGCGGCCACGGGCGCGGAGGCCGGGTTCGCCGTCAACAACAACGCGGCGGCGGTTACGCTGGCGCTGGCGGCACTGGCCGGCGGACGCGAAGCGGTGGTCGGTCGAGGCGAACTGGTCGAGATCGGCGGCGGATTTCGCATGCCGGATGTGATGCATCAGAGCGGCGCGCGCCTGATCGAGGTGGGAACGTCCAATCGCACGTATCTGTCCGATTTTGAAGCGGCGATCGGCCCGGCGTGCGGCGTGCTGCTGAAGGTCCATCGGAGCAACTTCACGGTGCGTGGGTTCGTGCATGAGGTATCGTTGGAGGAGCTTGTTGCGTTGGGCCAACGCCGGGGCGTGCCCGTCGTGTACGATCTCGGAAGCGGCTGCCTTGTTGATCTGGCAGCGGTGGGGCTGCCGCGGGAGCCCACGGCACAGGAGGCGCTTGCCACAGGCGCGGACCTCGTGCTGTTCAGCGGGGACAAGCTGCTGGGAGGGCCGCAGGCCGGCCTGCTCGCCGGCCGGCGCACGGCTGTCGACCGGTGCCGCGCGCATCCGCTGGCGCGGGCACTGCGCCTGGACAAGCTCGACGTCGCCGCCCTCGCCGCGACACTGCGCGCGTACATCGAGCCCGCGCGGGCCTGGCGCGAGATCCCGGTCCTGGTCCTGCTCGCGCAATCGCCGGCCCAGCGCAGGCGGCGTGCCGGCCGGCTGGCCGCGACTCTTCGGAACCACTACGGTCCGGCCGCCTCGGTCGCTGTCGTCGCCACGGAAGGCCAGGTGGGAGGAGGGGCACTCCCAGAAGCGACGATCCCTTCCTACGCGGCTGCGGTTCGCCCCCAAGCCGCCCGCCCCGAGGAGTGGGCCGCGCGCCTGCGCACCGCGGCGCCTGCCGTGGTGGCGGTGGTGCGCGACGGTGCCGTGCTCTTCGATGTGCTCGCGATGCTTCCCGGCGACGACAAGCGCGTGCTGGTGGCCATCGCTGCCGGCCCACAGCGCACCCGGCGCGCCTGATGCGGTCTGTCACCGTCGGCACCGCCGGCCACATCGATCACGGCAAGAGCGCGCTGGTTCGGGCGCTGACCGGTATCGACCCCGATCGCCTCGCCGAGGAACAGCGCCGCGGTATGACGCTGGATCTGGGTTTCGCGCACCTCGATCTCCCCGGCGGCACACGCGTCGGCATCGTTGACGTTCCGGGGCACGAGGCGCTCATTCACAACATGCTTGCCGGCGCCGGCGGGATCGCCCTGGTGATGCTCGTCGTGGCCGCCGACGAAGGGGCGATGCCCCAGACGCGCGAGCACCTGGACATCCTCCGGTTTCTCCACCTCGCAGGCGGCGTCGTGGTCCTCAACAAGATCGATCTGCCTCTCGAGCCGGAGTGGGTGAGCGCGGTGCGTGACGATCTCGCGCAGCTGGTTGCGGGGACGTCGCTCGAGGGCGCACCGATCATACCCGTCTCGGCGAGAACAGGCGCCGGTCTGCAGGATTTGATCGCCGTGCTCGACCGGCTGGCCGCGGCGGTGCCCGAGCGACCCGCCGCCGGGCCGGTGCGCCTGCCGGTGGACCGATCGTTTGTGATGCAGGGCTTCGGGACGGTCGTGACAGGAACGCTCTGGAGCGGAACGGTGCGGCCGGGCGAACTCCTCACGCTGCTGCCCGACGGACGCGATGTGAGGGTACGAGGAGTGCAGGTGCACGGCGACGCCGTGAGCGAAGCCCGTGCCGGGAGCCGGGTGGCCGCGAATCTGTCCGGTATCGATAAGGGCGAGGTCAGCCGGGGGGATGTGCTGACGACGCCAGGGGCGTTCCGGCCGACCGGTCGCCTCGACGTCCGTCTCCGCCTGCTGCCCGGCGCCCCGCGTCTCGACCACGCGGCCCGCGTGCACGTGCATCTGGGCGCGGGTGAGGTGATCGGTCGGGTCGCGCTCATCGATCGCGGACCGCTGGAGCCTGGGAGCGAGGGGCTGGCCCAGCTGCGTCTGGAGCAGCCGATGGTGGCCGTGCATGGAGACCGGTTCGTCGTGCGCCGCTACTCGCCGGCAGAAACTATGGGCGGCGGCGTCGTGTTGAACGCTTTGCCGCTCCGACGCGTGCGGGGCGCCAGTGCCGCCGCGGCGCTGGCCACCGTGGATCAGGGTGGACCGAGCGCGCTCGTCGTCGAGTCGGTCGCCGCACGCGGACCGGCCGGTCTCCCCACTAGTGATCTCGCGTCGGCCGCGGGACTGGATGGTCCATCGGCGGAGCGGGCCGCCGCCGCCGCTCTGGCCGATGGGCGTCTTCTCAAGACCGGCGAGCGGCTCTTTGCCGCATCGGTGGCAGACGCGCTTCGCGCAGGAATCGAAGCGGCGCTCACCGCGTATCACCGCCAGACCCCATGGCGGGCGGGCATGCCGCGCGAAGAGCTCAAGAGTCGCGTCTCGAGCGCAGGAGACCGGCTCTTCGACGCCGTCCTGACCGGCCTGCGCGAGGCCGCCCGAATCGCCGATGCGTGTGGACTGGTGGCGCTGCCTGGGCACGTCGCCCACATCAGCGACAGCGACGCCCGCATCCGCACCTCGCTGCTGACTGCCCTCGAACGCGGGGGGACCTCGCCCCCGGCGCTTGCCGACCTCCGGCGGTTAGGCGATCCAGCGGCCGTCGACCGGATGCTGCAGGTTCTCACGGACGAGGGATTGATCACGCAGATCGCACCCGACCTGCGCATCACGACGGCCGTGCTCGATCACGCACGCCAGGTGGTTGTCGAGATGCTGCGGAGCGGAGGAGATGTCACCGTGGCATCGGTGCGGGACCGTCTGCAGACCAGCCGCCGGTACGCCCTGGCGTTGCTGGAGTATCTCGATACGGCCCGGGTCACCAGACGTGTCGGCGACCGCAGGGCCCTCGGCCCGCGGGCCGACGAGGTGCTGTCGGCCCGTCCCTAACGACCAGGCCGTGCCTTTACTCGGCGATACGAACCTCTCCGATGCGGTGCGTCGCCGACCATGTCGCGAATTCAATGCAGGCGCCCGGCGATACCGGGAGCGTCGCGCGCGCCGACGCCCCAGGCCGCAACTGCGATACGACGACGCTGCCCGAGCGGATTTCCTGAATCGTGCGTGGAGTGGGGAAGGGAATACGGCAGGTTGCGGTGATCTCGATCGACACGCCTACGCTGGCCACGGTCAGCGGGCTGGCGTTGGTGACCACCACCACGAAGTCGTCGCGGGTGGGCGGATTGGCCGTCGTCTGCGTCTGCACCTGGATCTGCCTTGCGACGACCGTGGCAAACTGCTGGAGATCCTTGACCTCCCCCATGGCCTCAGCCAGGGAGCCCGTGAGTGTCCCGATTGGCCGGATAATAACCTGGTAGCGGCGCGCGATGTCGTCAATCGGCACGCGTACCTCGAATGTCGCCGATCCGCCGTTGGGCACGGGATTGGGGAAGACGGGCGCGTCACTCTGGCCTATCTGGCGGCCGGCCGGATTGAGGGCTCGTACTTCGACATAGACCGCTCGGGGCGCGGCCCGGTTCTCGATCGTGCCGGTCACGGTGAGCGCACCCTCATCCACTCGGGCGGTCGTCGAGCGCACGGCCCATGATCCGGCGGCCGTGGTCGCCGTCGGCGTCGCCCCGGCGGGAGTCGCCCCGCCCGGTGAGGCCGCCGTCCCCTGAACCGGCGTGGCGGCCGCCGCGGGCGCCGACACGAGTCTCTCCGCGCGAAAGACTTCGATCGCCTCAACCTGGTCGCGGCGGACACGGAACGCGATACCGAGCAGGGGATACGATAACAGGTCGCCGTTGTCTGCGGGCGTGATGATGCTCACGTGCGGAAGCGTGCTCGCGTAAGCATCGCGCACGGCGGCCAGGGTCGATCCCACGCGCGCACCGCGCGGCGTTCGGCACTCGGGCGCCCGCGTGCTGATGCGCTCGACAATGCCGTGATCGGCCAGGATCCACCACCATGGCGGGCGTAGCGCGTAGATGACCTGACTGCCGACGGTCTGCTGCCCCTGCGGGGGTCCCGTGAGGGAAAGGGCGGCGGCGACGGACATGCCAATGCGCACCCTGCCGATGCCGGCCCCTTCCACGACGCTGCAGTCGGCGGGCCCGCCGCCCACCGTCATTGCCAGCCCGCCGACCGCCAGTCCGGCGATCAGCAGGGCCACAACCGCTTGGATGCGCCGCATCGACGTGTTCCCTCGCTCGCCCCCTGTTGGGCGGGGTGGTGTGGTTCTATTGTGTTGTACCCTATATACGAGGTATTTCGCCGCAGACCTTGCGCCTGGGGAGGGGGGCCTGCCAGAATACAGCAGGTCCGGAGGGCAGTGTCCGCTGGTGCGGGCCCCGGTCTTCAAAACCGGCCGCTGGGCCGGTTCGGTCCAGGCTGGGTTCGATTCCCAGGGCCCTCCGCCAACCGCATCCGACGCAGGGTTTCGTCGCTTTCCTACCCTCTGGTGGGTTTCGCGGCCTCGCCGTTCAAGATGCCCAGATTCGGTTGCAAATGGGTTGCAGCTTCCAGCAGGCTCGAGATGAGCCGGACTGCCTCCGCCTGCTGACCTTGGGCGTTATGGACGTAGGTCCTCATCGTGAAGGCCGGGGTAGAGTGACCTAAGCGTTCCTGCACCAGTTTGATACTCGCCCCATGTCGGACCAAATAACTTCCTGCACGTGCCTCAGATCGTGGAGCCGGAGCGAGGGCAGGCCCGCTCGCTCAACCGTCCCCCGGAAGCTCCGCGCCGCTATCTTCTTAGAGTGGAGCGGCTTGCCGTTCGCCTGCGTGAAGATCAAACCGGACTCATGCCAGCCCTTGCACGCCGCGTCTCTGCACATCGCACCCTTTTGGCAGGTTTCACGCGTCAGACGCTCCTGGGCCTGCTGCTTGCGCAGGGCCTCCAGTGCCTGCACGGCTTCCGAGGGTAGTACGATCTCACGGCGGGCATTCGCGGACTTCGGCCTGTCGAGCAGAACGCCACCGCCCTTGGGCCGGGTGAGTGTCTGGCGAACGGACAGCGTGGCCATCATCGTACTCAGGTCTTCCCAACGGGCGGCCAGCAGTTCGCCGATCCTTGCACCCGAGGCTATCGCAGTCAGGTACAGGGCGTAATGCTTAGACGACCGGCGGGCCTCTCCGAGGAAGAGAGCGACTTGCTCGTCGCTCCAAAGGCGGGGCTCGAACCTCGCGTTCTGCGGCGGATCCGAGTAGTCCACGGGGTTCTGTCCGACCAAACCCTCACGCCTCGCATCCTCGAACGCCTTGTGCAGAACCATCGCCACACGGCGGATCGTCGATGGCGACCGCCCCATGTCAAACATGGCCCGGTACAGACCCTTGACCTGCTGGGGGCTGACTTTCACTAAGGGCACCCAACCGATGCGAGGGACAATGTGCGTGCGGGTCAGTTCATCATACCGTTCGAGCGTTCTGACTTTGAGCGTTCCTCGCTTGACCCGGGCCGCCTGCTCCGGCAACCAGTCGCTCGTCAAAAAGGTGCCGAGGCGGAGTCTGGTACTACCGTAAAGGCCCATCCCCGCAGCATGGAGCGGATTGCTCGCCATGCTGACCTGAAATGCCTGCGCCTCTCTCCGAGTTCGAAAGCCCGAGTACCATTTGCTCTTGCCCTGGCCGACGTAGACCTTGACCGCGTAGTTGGTCGCGCTCCGTTTGACGATCGCGCCGGGCACGATGAATCCCCTCCCCTGAAGAAAACTGGGGGAAAGGTTACCATGTGCTGGGCAGGTCCCTTCATTGGGCACGACCGATCGCGGAGTCAGCAGATCCGACCCTCCATCGAGAAATGCCTCGAAAGGGCGAAACGGGGACACGTTTAGTCGCCTGGTAGCAGTAGCCGCCCAATGACGAGAGCACGTCGCCGCATTGCGAGGGCGGCTCGACAGACCCGGCGCGCAGGTCTTGAGTAATCGCGCCCTTTCGAAGATCCACGGGTGCGGCACCGGTGGCCACTGGCAACGTTCCGTGACGCGCTGGAAACGCTGCGCCGATAGATTTGCGAGCGCGGCCAGCTCTGCGTCCGGAGGCTGGCCGTGCCACGATCCTGATCAGTTCTTCCTGCTGCGTAGAGCAGGAACCCAGCGACGACGCTGGCTGGCACTCACCTGGGCCGCGTTGGACCAGGGATCGGAGAGCATTGCGGGGCGACCACGGAGAGGAGCGACCGCGAGGCCGATTCCGCCGAAGGCAGCAGTGCAACGCCGCAAGCCGAGGGTCACGCTGGACCGAGTACTCCTCCAGGACGTGGATGAGCTGGTGGCATTTTTGCGTGCCGCGACGGATCGCGCCTACATCATCGAGTAGGCCTTGCGCCGCGTCATCGCCGAGCACAAAGCGTTCCAGCACTGGCGCACTCGTCGGGACAGCGGCCGTGCGTAACCCGTCCCCATGCTGGAGCGGAATCAGGCGATGCTACGGCGCCTCCGGTCGCCATTCACCTGCTCCACAGGGCACGGGTTCGCCCGGGACACCCGCGGGACCGGTCCATGGGGCACGCGAAGGGGTGGGACCGCCCAGTTTTCCAGGCAGGATGCGGCATTGCGCGATTTGTCCCGGGGCCTAGTTTCCACCACCGACGCTGCGGTGGTCCACCTGTCTACGGGTGGGGCCCGAGGGACATTACGCCTGTGTCCGCGGCGCCTAGATTCTTCGCTTCTTACCGCCGGGGCTGGTCAAGGCAAGCCGGGAGCGCTTGCCCGTCCTGCGCCCCTGGCGCCGTCGAGTTCAGGGTGATCGTCTCACCTTCGACGGGTGAGGAGTTCGGGAATCATGCAGCCCAAATCGTGCGGCTGCTGCCTGCCGTGTGAGGAGGATCCCAACGAGGCCGATGAGCGAGTGGGGCCGCTGGTTTCGCCGCGGGATGCCGCGCTCGCTTTGTCCACCACCTGCGGGCGCTCGAAGTGATCGCCCCGCCCGCGCGCTATCTGGCCAGAACGTACCTGCGCACAGCGTGTGACCTGTTGGAGATCGCAGCACGGCGTCCTCGCGATGGGACCTTCGGCCAGCACGCCTTCTCCGCGTGGTTTGATGATTCGTCCGCAACGTCCGGTTCTTCCCGTAGGACGATCAGGCGATGCGGGGGATGGGCCAGTCGCAGAACCTCGCAGGCGACATGGCGGACCCCGCCGGGCGCTGCTGGCCCGCTTCCGGCCGTACCTGGTGGAGGTGGCCGGCCGCTACACGCATCTGGGCGCGTCGGAGCACGCTTCGAGGGTTGCTGCCCGCTCCATGAGGAGACGAGGCCGTCGTTCCTCTGTTACCCCGACGGGCGGTTCTCCTGCTTTGGCTCCCTTCAGTGGGGTGATGCCGTGGACCCGGTCAGCCGCATGGAGCGGGTGCCGATGCGCGATGCTGTCGCACGCTTGGCTCGGGGGTTCGTGGAAGAGCATCGCGCGCCGCCCGGCCTCCGACAAGGGGAAACAGCACCCTTGCCTCGGCCGGTCGGCGCGCAGGCGGGGCCCGGCAGACTGTGATGCGAGGTGATGCCAATGCTGCACAAAGCCCGGCCGCTGGCGCTCGGATCGTACGCGTTTCTCCCGGGAAACGTCGTGATGTTCCACGGCCTGACCGTACTCAGCCTGTGGGTTTCTGCGCCGCGGCTCGCCGTTGCGGCGAGCATGGTGCTGGCCGCGTTGTTCCTGGTCCAGATGGCGCTAGGTCGTCTCACCACGAAGGAGCCGCCGTATGCATATGCCGGCGGCCCGAGGAGAGTAGCGCCCTCCCATCCCGAGTCGCGGATTTCGGGTGCCGTCGCTCATCTTGTAGTCCACTTCTCCTGACCACGCCTGTACCCGGTCCCAAAGATCCCGTGGCAATCCTGACTTCTGAGAGGCCGGTTCCCGACTACCGATGTCGGACGCCTTTTGGCCAGTAAGCGACGACGTATGCGGCCACAATCACCATCAGCCCTAGCCAGAAGATTGCAACTGCAAAGCCACCCCCGGCGTTCGATTCCATGCCAGCTATTGCTGAGGATTGCGGAGGCAGCTCGAACATTCCGAGGTAGACGAGAATCCCGCCGAGGACCGTTAGGACCCCTGACGCAAGCCCCTTGATGGTGAGACCAAGCACCATGATAAGGAGGGAGAAGACTAGCAGGGGCCGACTGAGAGGCACGTCCATCTGTGCGAGGCCTGCACCGATCGATAATCCGAAAGCTGCAACCGTGGCAAGGATCATGCCCGTGCAACTCACCAGCCCCAGGCCTGCGCCGCAGATCGCGCAAACTTGTGAGACGAGCCGTCTCCTCTCTTCCATCACGCTTTACCGGGGCTTACTGAAGGCTCATGACGGTACGAATCCGTAGGTTGCCAGTCCCCAACGACGAGGACGACGATCAAAGCAAGGACGATGAGATTGATCCAGAAATGTAGCCAGATGACCGGAAAGACAAATCCTAGAATGCCCTTCGGTGCGGCAATGGCGCCGACGTAATATTGAAACATCCTCACAACATGCTCGATCACGTGGTAGCCTTGCAGTCCCGCAGCGCCGCGCAGGGCCAGCGGCAGGGAGTTGGTCTCGGCCCGCCGCCACCAGACGAGGACCAGAACCACGACGAACTCCAGGAAACCGTTGAAGACAAAATGAACCCACTCGAAATCGAAAATGGTGCCCAGCAAACCGTGGGCTTCCGACTGGCGGAGGAGGAACTTCTGTAGTACTTGGGCGACGTGCTCGATCATGTGAAAGGTCTGCACGATGAGTAAGGTGATCAGTCCACCACTGGCCATGAGGGTGTACCGATTCGCCATTTGGCCTCCTCCCTGGGGCTTCATCGCAGGAACGGAAGGAAGATCCGGACGAAGATCTCACGCCCCGGCCCCGTGGCAAGCGAGATCGCAGTATAACCTCCGACGAGGATCATGACCACGCCTCCGAGGCGATGAAGGAACGGCGTCGCAAGGCGAAGTCGCTGTACCAGCATCGTCTGGGAGAGGCCGGCGAGGACTGTCACACCCAGCATCAACGCCCCCATCGTCAGGGAGAATACCAGGAACGCCCCCAAGGCCGCGCCAGCGCTCCCGGCAGTCAAGGCGAAGAGCATGACCGACAGTAGAATCGGGCCGGTGCAGCCGATGCCCGCCGCATTGTAGAAGACCCCGTAGAAGAACAGGCGTTGGAGGCCTCTTGAGGGGTTTGCCCCAGGGGATGGGGTGATCTTGGCCAGCAGGACCGCGGGCAACGAGCGCCCGGTCAATGTGAGTACGCCGAGACCCGCGATAGCCACGCCCGCCAGCGTGCGGATCATGAGAATGGCCGTCGGGTCCTTCCGCGGATCGGGTTGGAACGGCGTTGCCTTGCCTAGTACGGCGATGACCGCTCCGATCGCGAGGTTCACTGCAATCACCCCCAGGGCGGCGGCGGCGCCCAGCGCAAGGGAGCGAGCCCAGCGGTTACCACTCCGTCCATGGAGCCCCAGATCATGGGTCACATAGCTGGGAAGAAGCGGAAAGACACAGGGCGAGAAGAACGCTGCAACCCCTGCAGCCGCGGAGAGGACGAGGAGATTGTACTGCGCAAACGCTTGGGGCATGGCGATGGACGTCACGAAGCCCCAGAAGCCCAGGCGATAGCCAAACCAACCAAGAACGACGCCCCCCAAGATGGCTAGAAGCCCCAGCCCCCATTGCCTTGCAGTCGAACGAGCCCGCTCACCCTCCACAGGAAATCCGGCCTCGGCGAGTGCATGCGTGATGGCCGCCAGGGAGACAATCTCTGGATGGTATTCCACCTGGATAATCTTCTGCTTAGCATCTCCTTCAACGTCTTGGACCCCTGGAAGGCCACCAAGGGTATGACCGATGCTGTGTAGGCAGCCCTCACAGTGGATATCCGGCACCCTCAGGGTTTGAGTTGCCATCGGTGTCTCACCTCCACAGCCACCCTACACCTTCCGGTCGACTGGAATGTCAAGGCCCAGCTCCCCGCAGGTTCTTCCGCGCCAGCCGTCGCTCCAAGGGCTGGAGAAGTTTCTGGTTCTCGATGATGTGACAGAACCGAGCCTTTTTGGCGCTTTCCTTGGGGGGGATCGAATCCGCTGCCTTCCGAAGACGTCTCAGATCCCGGGCCAGCATCCGCAGCCCCTGAATCCGCAACTCGATCTCTTCCACCTTCGCGTTGATCAGCGTCAGTACGTAGGGACACGGATAGGTGCCGCGGTCCCGAAACGCCAAAACCTCCTTGATCTCGTCTAAAGAAACCCCCAGGCCCTTCGCGCTCCGAATGAACTCAAGCCGCTCAATGTCTTTCTCCGCATACTGCCGATAGCCAGACTCGGTGCGGGGGGCCGGAGGCAGCAGTCCAAGCTCTTCATAGTATCGGACGGTCTTAGGATTGACCCCGGCTTCCTTCGCGAACTCCCCGATACGCATCTGCCATCACCCAACATGATGATAGACTCTCCAGTGGACTGGAATGTCAATGACCCGAGGGGCGGCTCGTCCCAGCGGAGGAGTGGGCGTGGACTCAGGCCACACGGCGAATCCCAACGAGCAGAGGGATCGCCAGCACTAAGCCCGCAGCGGCGGTCCAGAAGGCGATCGTGAAACCTGCGACTGAAGCGGACCATCCCAGCAGGACTGGACCGGCGATCATACCCACGTCCGTGAATGTGCGAAAGACTCCCATCACCACGCCGCGGAGGGGAGCGGGCGCGAGATCGCCCACCAGCGCGCCGGGCACCGCCCGCGCCGCCCCGGAGCCCGCGCCGATCGTGAGCGTCGCGAGCACGAATTGCCACGGGCCGGCGCCTGCAGACAGTGCCAGCAGGCCACCCGCGTAGACCAGAAGAGCCGGGGCCAGGACGGCGATCCTGCCCCAGCGGTCGGCCAGCCGGCTTCCCACGAACAAGGCCGCGATCTGCGCCGCGGCGACGAGCGCGACAAACAGCCCAATCCCTTGCGGGGACAGCCCTCTCGCGCCGAGGAACAGCGGCAAGAGAACGGCCAGAATGCCCACATCGGCCATGAACAGGACCATGTTGACGACAGAGATCCGAATCAGGTCCGGGAGACGAACCGCCCTGGCCGCCATTCCAGCGCCGGGCTCGTCTCGTCGTGAGCCGTGCAGGGGAGCCGATGCGACAACCAGAGCACCCATGCCGGCGACCAGGGCCTTGGCGAAGAACGGCGCGCGAACGCCGGCGTCTTCGTACATCCACCCTCCGGCACTCGCCCCGAGCACCGCGCCGAGGTCGCCGACGAGGAGGTACCAACCCACATAGCGCCCGCGGCCGGCCGCCGGGGCCACGTCCAGGACCGCGGCAGCGGCCGTCGTCACGAAAAACCCGAAGCCAAGGCCGGCGAGCCACCGCAAGACGAGAAATCGAGAGAAGTGGAGTTCCACGGCGCTTAGCACGTCCACCGTGGCCACGAGGAGAAGCCCAGCGGCCATCAGACGCGCGCGCCCCATGCGATCCATGAGCAGCCCGGCGGGGAGGTCGGCGAGCAGTTTGCCGATCCCGAAGGCCGCGGGAATCCAGCTCACCTGTACGATGCTGGCACCGAACACGGACTGAACGAACAGGGGGAGGACCGGCCGGATCAGACCGAGGCCAAACAGATCCAGAAAGATGGCCGCCAGCAAGAAGGGGAGCGCTGCCACCTACCGCAGATCGAGAAGCCCGGCGATATTGGTGGCCATGACCCCCAGGCCCTTCGCGCTACGAATGAACTCAAACCGCATACGCATCTGGCCATCACCCAACCGAATGATAGACCTTCCAGTGGACTGGCATGTCAATGGCCGGGGGGGCGGCCAATCTTAGCGGAGAAATGGGGGTGATATCTTCACGGGAGCATTGAAGTCATGATTGTGGGACAGCATGTAATGGCCGGGGGCGACCATCGCCTCACGGACGATCAGGCGGCTCTTTTCGTCGATCCACACCACATACCGCGCCTTTGCGCCCCCGGATCTGAGGACGAATACGACGGCCTGCGCCTGGGAATTGCCGATCATTTCGCGAGGACCGAAGAGCACGCTTTCCGCGTTCCTTGCAAACTTGGAGTTAGGGAACTTGAATGGCGCGTCCAGGCCCTCTAGCTGACGCCACGCGCCGCCTTCGTTGAGAAACCTCCTTTCGCCGAGAAACACGCCCTCGAGGCCGCCGACAACCTGGAAGCGCATTGCATCGGGCGCGGCGAACTCAGAAACCGTTGTGACACTACCGCCCAGGCCGTCGGTGAGATCCTGGCGCTGCCGGAGGCCCCGCAGGCGGTTCATGGCATCGTCGCCCGCACGCAGGAGGGCGAAAGCCTGGGGGTCGGTGGGCGAAGCGATCGGAGTTCCTCGTGCCCAGTCAGGCTCTACGGGGAAGAGAAACTGAGCGTCTTCTTTGCCGCGAAGCCGGACGGTCACCGTGATCGTCCACGGGCCGCGCGTGCCGATATACGCGCCACTCAAAACGAAGTGCCCATCCCCCTGACCCCCGGCCTCCGCGCTGGCTGTTCCCAGGCGCCCACTAAGCGGCGTGAACGTGAACCGAACCCGGGCGTCCCGGACTGGAGCCCCTTCATGGTCTTGCAGCGTCAGCGTGAAGGTATTCTCCCCGACCTGATACGGGTCGATTTGCAGGCGTGTGTTCAGCACCGCAGCCTTCCTCACGAGAACAAATGGGCCCCCGAACGGTGAGAGTGCCTGCACCTGCCGGCTGGTAGGCAGAAGGGCGAGTGTGGCCGCCACGAGCAGGACGGAGGAAGCCAGGACACTCTCGGCGCGGATCAGCCTGAAGAATCTCCCGTGGAGCGTCGCGGTCACCGTGCCGGCGGTCCCGGACCTGGCGGCCTGCACGAGGCGTGGCCGTGTCGATAGCAGATTCACGGCCGCGATGGTCAGAAGCGGTACCAGGAGGACAAGCTTGATGGCAAGGGTGCGCCCGTAGGTGGTGGTAGGCACAGCACTAAGCCCCGGCACATTGACCCAGGTGGCGTAGATGCCTGTTGCGACCAGAACAGCCACCGAGACGAACGCCAGGTTCGAGAACCGTGGGACAAGCGACCCGAGAATCGTGATCCGCTCCTGCCCATCGACGCGCGCCAGCGCGGGCCTGAGGACCGTAGCCACATGCAGCAGGCCTCCCACCCACAAGGCCGCGCTCAGCAGGTGCAACCAGTCGGCGAACAGGGGGAGAGGAGACTGCGCGGCAGCGGCATGGCCGCTCAGGCTGATGCCAAGGGGCAACAGAGCTAGCATCAGGAGTTCGGCGGACGCGGTCGCCTTTCGAATAAGGCCGGGCTCGCTGTGGCTGATCGGCGGAGTTGGCTCTATGGCCGGGCCAGCGCGCCACGCGAGAATAAGCAGTCCGAGAGGCACGGCAATCTTGAACAGCAACGATGTACGTACAGGTTCGGCGGTTGCAACGAGCACAAGAGACGCCCCCAGGCTTTCGCCAGCGGCCTGCGCCGCGCGCATCGCCTGCAAGGCCAGCTCGCCAATGGCCCCCAAGACAAAGCCGGTAGCACCAAGCCATGCGGCGGCACGCCATCGATGCTGAAGATTCTCAACCCAGTCTTCCGCCGGCCGCGAGACGCTCGAGTGCACGGCTGGGGGAAGGAGAAATCGGTGGATCAGAAAGCCGCCGCCCAGGACCGCCGCGCCCAGGAACATGAGCCAGCGCGCCGCGACCTCCCACGGCGACGGAACGGCGGCCGCGCCGGCCCGGAGGATGAACGAACCCGGCCGCAGCGGCCCCACCGTGATGGTGAAGAAGCCTTCGTAGGTGTGCTGATCGACGAGCGAAAGAGTCCTCCACGACACCGTGTAGATGCCGGGACCAGGCAGGCGCACGGGGAGACGGGCCCGCCGTTGGTCCCCAGAGACCTGAAAGCTCTGCTGGCTGATGCTCCGACCGTCCTGGTCGAGCACCCTGATGTCGGTGCGGCGACCGTCTATGGGCTCAGAGAAGAACAGCGTGAAGCTTTCGGGTGGCTTCAGGACAAGGCGGTAGGCAGGAGGGTCGGAGCGCTCCAGGACCGCATGAGCATCGGCCTGGGGGGTTCCGCCAAACAGCGAAGCAGTAATGAGAACGAATGCCGCGATCAGATCACGAGTCAGCGGCACTCCGGACCATCGGCGGACACGTTCTCGCCTAAGGGGCCACAACTTGGCCCCCGGCGACCCAGCGCTCTCGTGTCTTCCCCCCGTCCCGTGATCGATAGATATCGCCACCGTGCGTGGCAAAGTAGAGGATCTGGGGATCGGTCGGATCCAGGGCCAGATTGCTGATCGCGTCCTGGTCGCCGAGGAAGAAGCCCGTGGCGATCCACTGCTTCCCTCCATCTTCGCTGCGGATCAGGCCGAGGTCGGGCTTTGCGGCATAGGCGTACTTGATCTGTGGATTCTTTGGATGAACCTCGATCACGGTAACCGGCGGGCCGGAAAGGGCTTCGCCAAACGGCCGCCACGATCTTCCAGCATCCTCGCTTATGAACAGCCCACGCGCGGTCCCCGCGAGCACGACGTTTGGCCGCTGGGGATGCGCGGCAAGAGAGAAGACCCCCCGTAGTCCGGGGTCGCCAAGATACTCCCACTGCCGTCCGCCGTCCTGGCTCCGATACAGGCCCGGACGCCCGGACACGTTCCACGCCCACAGCACTTTCGGTTCGGCGCGGCTGATCGTCATGGCGTGGAAGTCGGCCAGACCGGTGAGGCCCAGCGGCTGCCAGCTCTGTCCGCCGTCGCGGCTGATCTCGACACCCAGGGGATTCGGCCGTCGGTCTCTGGAGCCGGGGTGCCCGCTCGTCAGCAGGACGTTAGGCTCAGTGGGGTGGACGTTGAAGCCCATCATGTCGTGCGTCTGCGGCCCGATGCGGTGCCAGTGCTTCCCACCGGTCACACGGATCAGGCTGCCGTGCGTGCCGATCCAGAGGATGTCGGGACGGAGGGGGTCAACGGCGAGGCCATGCGTGTGCTCGATCTGGCTGACAGCAACCTCGCGGGGCCCGGCTGTAGCGCCCGGTCGGGTGACGTAGACGAATGAGCCGCCGGCCAGGAGCGCGATCAGCGCAATGCCCGCGATCCACCACCCGGTTCGCGTGTGTCTCGGTTGTGTGCGTTTTCTGGCCTTGTTGCCTTTGCCCATCGGGTCTCCTCGGGGCGCGGTTCAGCGGCGGCGCATCATGTCGTACATCTGCTCCATCATCTGGCGCATCTGTGGGTCGTCCATGGATTCTTTCATGTTGCGCAGCACGGTCGGGTCTTTCATGCTTTGGGCGCAGGCCGCGGCCATGGATTGCATGAACCGTGGATCACGCATCATCTGCCCCATCATCTCGGCCATGCCTTGCGGGCCCATCATTTGGCCCACCATGGACCCCATGGGCCCGCGCATGCCCTGACCGAACGCCTGCGCCACTTGAAGCCCTCCAAAAACGATGAGAATGCCGATGACGATCCCGAGGACAAGCATGCCAGCTGACCGCATGGTGGACCACCTCGCCTTGTGACGGCTCTCCGCCTGGCCTCAAATCTACTATTGACCATAGTAGCATACAGGTGCAAGATTGTAAGGAACGGTCTTTCGTCAGCGAGGGGCGCATCTTTGATGACGAGAACCCACGCAATCGTCTGCCTCGTCGGGCTCGGGGTCGCCATCGTTGGTGCCCTGCTCTTTGGCGTGCCCTGGGGCGCGCTGATCTCCGTGCTGGCGCTCCTGGCCTGCCCTGCGGCGATGTACCTGGGCATGCGGCAGATGGCCGCACGGCCGGGCACGGCCGACCAGTCTTCTGCACACGAGTCTCGCAATACAGAAGGTCATGCCGGCGAGACGCGACAGCCCCGATAAGCCTGGCGCCTCCGGCGCGCGCAGGGAAAGCGACCGGTTGCGTCGCGTGCCCGACCCTGACATCCCCCTCTTCCGGCCTGACCGCCCCGGCATCCGTAAGGTGCTGGGAGACCTTGAGGCCGAGGTCATGGAGGTTGTTTGGGCCCGGCCGTCGGGTCTGGCGACCACCGTCCGTGGAGTCTTCGAGGCCCTGTCCCGCCGCCGGCAGATCGCTTACACGACGGTGATGACAACGATGGCGCGCCTGGCGCGCAAGAACCTCTTGCGCGTACGGAAGCAGGGGACCGCGTATGCATACCTTCCGACGCTCACCCACGACGAATTCGTCTCCCGCATCGTGGGCCGTGTCCTTGCGGATCTCGTGGTCGGTCTCAGTGAGCATACAGCGGGACATCTGAAAGGTCAGGTCGATCTCAGGGCCGTGGCGCGCGCCAGGCGGCTCCTCGATGAGATCGCGCGCCGGCGCACGGTCGAGGA
>JBQTJP010000022.1:0-2769 GCA_052386995.1 Armatimonadota bacterium | reverse complement strand
GGGTGCCGCATGCTGCAGTACGTAATCAAACGGCTGCTGTTGACCATTCCCACAATGCTGGTCATCTCGGTCCTGGTGTTCCTGGTCCTGCATCTGGTGCCGGGCGACCCCGCGGTGCTCTTCGTCGGCGATCAGCCTGTGACCCCAGAGCGACTTGCGCAGATTCGCGAGGTGATGGGGCTCAACCGTCCGCTGTATGTCCAGTACCTAGGCTACGTCGCCGGACTCGCCCGCGGGGACTTCGGACGATCGCTGCAGACCGAGTTCCCAGTGTTCCGCGAACTCAAGATCCGGGCGGGATCGTCCGCGCAGCTGGCCGTGGCGGCGTTTCTCGTCGCCGTGATGTTCGGCATGGGACTCGGGCTGATCGCCGCGCTGCGGCGCTCGACCTGGGCCGACGCCGCGGCCATGCTGGTGGCGCTTGCCGGGGTTTCCATGCCCATCTTCTGGCTGGCAGCAATGCTGATCTTCGTCTTCTCCATCAAGCTCGGATGGTTCCCCGTCACAGGGTTTGGAGGTGGTTGGAACCGACTCGTGCTGCCCTCCTTCGCGCTGGGATTCATCTCGTCGGCCACCCTGGCGCGGTTGATCCGTTCGAGCGTGCTAGAGGTGCTCTTCCAGCCCTACGTGACCACGGCGCGATCGAAAGGGTTGCGCGAGGTCACGGTCGTGCGCCATCACGTCCTGAAGAACGCGTTCATCGCGGTGATCACGGTGATGGGCCTGCAATTCGGGACGCTGCTGTCCGGCGCCGTGATTACCGAGACGGTCTTTGCCCGACCCGGCGTCGGCAAACTGCTGGTCGACTCGATTCTCAACAAGGATTTTCCGCTCGTGCAGGGCGCGGTGCTCTTCATCGCGGGGGTCTATATCTTCATCAACCTCGCGGTGGACATCTCATATGCATACCTCGACCCGCGCATCCGCTTCGACTGACGCCGGCGCCGAGGGCCTGCGCGCCCACCGGTCGGTGTGGGTGGACGTGCTGGTCCGGCTGCGCCGCTCGCGAAGCGCGGTGCTGGGAGGAGCGCTGCTGGCGGGATTGATCGCCGCGGCGCTGGCGGCTCCCCTTCTCACTCCGTACGAGCCCTTGACGATGAACCCCGTTGACCGATTGCAGCCGCCCAACGCCCGCCACATCTTCGGCACCGATGTCTTCGGCCGCGATCTCGCCACGCGCATACTCTTCGGCTCACGGATCTCGCTGCAGACCGGTCTGATCTCGGTCACGATCGCCACTCTCATCGGGGTGCCGATGGGCCTCGTGTCGGGATTCTATGGAGGCCTCGTGGACCGCCTCCTGATGCGGGTCGTGGACCTCATGCTCACGTTTCCCGGCATTCTCCTGGCGCTGATCATCATCGCCATCCTTGGGCCAAATCTGCTCAACGCCATGCTTGCCGTCGGCATCTCCGCATCCCCGACGTATGCCCGCGTGGTGCGCGCCGCGGTGCTGTCAGCCAAGGCACAGGTCTACGTGGAAGCCGCGCGCGCGATCGGCTGCACCAACGTCAGGATCATGGTGCGGCACATCCTGCCCAACACGATCGCACCCATCATCGTGCTGGGAACGCTGGGCATTGCCGGGGCGGTCATCGCGGCGGCTGCACTGAGTTACCTGGGACTGGGGGCGCAGCCGCCGGCGCCGGAATGGGGGGCGCTCTTGAGCGAGGGCCGCAACTACCTGCGCGTCGCCTGGTGGATCACGACGTTCCCGGGGCTGGCGATCATGCTGGCGGTGCTGTCCATCAACTTGTTGGGGGACGGCCTGCGGGACGCGCTCGACCCGCGGTTGCGCTACTGACACCCGTTCCCCCCGATCGTCAGGAACGATCACGCGAGGTCCGCAGCCTGTGACCATGCTACAGTGGGGTGTCCTGGGGGTCGCCAACATCGCCGTCCGGGCGGTCATTCCGGCGATCCAGCGTACCGGCCGGAGCAGCGTGGTCGCGATCGCGAGCCGCAGCGGCGAGCGGGCCCGCGACGCGGCTGAGCGCCTCGGCATCGATCGCGCCTATGGATCCTACGACGCGCTGTTGGAGGATCCTCAGGTGCAGGCCATCTACATCCCGTTGCCCAACTCGATGCATCGCGAATGGACAACGCGCTGCGCCGAGGCGGGCAAGCACGTCCTCTGCGAAAAGCCCCTGGGCCTGACCGCGGCGGAGTGCGAGGAGATGGTCGCCGCGTGCCGGGCGCACCGTGTGACGCTGATGGAAGCCTTTATGTACCGGTTCCATCCTCGGACAGAGCGCGTTGCGCAGATGATCGCCGACGGCGCCATCGGCGAGCCGCGGCTCGTCCGGGCATCGTTTACGTTCGCCGTGCGCGATCCCAAGAATATTCGGCTTCAGCCAGCACTGGGCGGCGGCGCGCTCTACGACGTGGGGTGTTACGGCATAAACGTCAGCCGGATGATCCTGGGTGAACCTCGCGAGGTCTTTGCGTACGGGCACATCGGAGCCAGCGGGGTCGATGAAGTGACCGGCGCGATGTTGCGGTTCGATGGCGACCGGCTGGCCATCATCGATTGCGCGCTGCGCCTGCCGCGGCGCGAGGAATACGAGGTTGTCGGCACCGAGGGGCGGTTCACCGTGCCCGTCGCATTTCTGCCGGGGGTCGCCGACGCCGAGATCCACCTGGTCCGGGGTGCAGAGCACTCCACGATCAGCGTCCCCGGCGTCGACGAGTACCAGTGCATGGTGGAGCACTTCGAAGACCTGGCGCTGTCGGGCGCGCCGAACCGCCTTCCCCCGACCGATGCGGTTG
>JBQTJP010000021.1:0-2074 GCA_052386995.1 Armatimonadota bacterium | reverse complement strand
TCTGTCTGTAGACCTGCGGGCCGGACGTAGGTGTCCGCGTACCACCTGACTGCCGGCCCCAGGCCGAGATCGTCCAGGATCGAGGGGCGGAGTTCGTAGACGAGCTTGCGGAGTTCGTCGAGCCCTTGCTGGGCCAGATCGTGCAGCTTCCGCAGCGGCTGGGCGATGGGGGCGCCGTCCTCCTCCGCCTTCGCGGCCTGCTGTGCGAGCTGGATGATCAGCGCAGTCATCATCTGGCCTGCGTGGTCGTGCAGGTCCTGGGCGATTCGTCTGCGCTCGTCTTCTTGCGCCACGAGCAGGCGTTGCAGCAACTGCCGGCGCGTGTGCTCTTGGTCCCGCACCTGCTCGAAGAGCCTGGCCCGCTGCACGGTAATGGCCACTTCGTGGCCGATCGACTCCAGCATGTGCAGATCCTCGGCGCTGAATGAACGGCCGGCCGGAAGGAGTAGGTTCAGAATGCCCACCATCTGATCCTGGGCGATCAGGGGTACGGAGGCGTGTTGGTGCAGGTCGGGTTGTCCCGGCAGCGCCTGCTCGAGCCGGAGGCACTGGACGAGGTTGACCGCCTCGGTGAGCTGGCCCTCACGGAGCATCGTGATGCAGCGGCAGTCGCCGGTCATCCGTCGCTTGCTCGCGACGGCCAGCGCCGCCGGCAGGTTGAAGTCGGCCGCCAGCCGAAATTGCGCCGTGTCGGGGTCGAGCAGGAAGATCCATCCCGCCTCAACACCCATGAGGTCCACAATGCGCCGCAGCGCGCCGTCGAGCGCCTCCCGAAGCGTGAACGATCGGTTCAGCACCTCGGCGATGCTGCGGAAGATATCCAGCCGTCGGTCGATCGCCATGGGTCAGGTCTTCCCCTACAGCGGCTCCACGTCGTGCGGGAGACTCTCCTTCAGCCCGGCCGCCGTGATGCGCACGAACCGCGCCTGACTCCACAAATCGGGGATGGTGCGCGCGCCGCAGTAGCTCATGCCTGACCGCAGGCCGCCGATCAGCTGCTGCACGACGTCGGCCACCTTCCCCCGGTAGGGCACCATGGCCTCGACGCCCTCGGCGACGATTTGCGTCAGGTCCTCATCCTCCACCGTGTCGTCCAGCGCGCGGCGCCGCGCGGTCGCCCACAGGCTGGCCATCCCCCGGTAGGTCTTGTACTGGCGGCCGTTGCGGATCACGAGCGCGCCGGGGCTTTCCTCGGTGCCGGCCAGCAGATTGCCCAGCATGACGGTGCTGGCGCCCGCGGCCAGCGCCTTGGTGATGTCGCCGGAGTTCCGGATGCCGCCGTCCGCGATGATCGGGATGCCGGCATCCGCCGCGGCGCGCGAGCAGTCGATCACGGCGGTCAGCTGCGGCACCCCCGCGCCGGTCACGATCCGCGTCGTGCAGCTGGAGCCCGAGCCGACGCCCACCTTCACCGCATCGGCGCCGCGCTGTATCAAGTCCCGCGTGCCCTCGGCGGTGGCAACGTTTCCCGCGACCAGCGGCACGCTCGGGAAGCGCGCGCGCAGCCGCACCAGCGCTTCCAGCGCGGCCTCGGTGTGGCCGTGCGCCACGTCCATGACCAAGACGTCGGCGCCCTCAGCGACGAGCGCGTCGGCGCGGTCGAGGTAGTCGCCCCTGATGCCCACCGCGGCGCCCACGCGAAGCCGGCCGCGCTCGTCCTTGGTCGCGTGAGGATACTTCAGCCGGCTGCGGATATCGCGGCTCGTGATGAGGCCCCGAAGCGTGCCGCCGCTGTCCACGAGCGGGAGTTTCTCGACACGGTGCTTGTGGAGGATGGCGCGGGCTTCCTCCAGGCCGATCCCCGGTGGTGCGGTGATGAGGCGTTCGCGGAGCGTCATGATGGATTCAACCGGCTTGTCGGGATCATCCGCAAACAAGAGGTCGCGGGCCGTGACCAGACCGAGCAGGCGCCCGTCACCGTCGAGCACGAGCAGACCGGCCGAGCCGTGCTCGTCCATGAACTCGATGGCCTCGCGAATCGGCCGGGCGCGGTCGATCGTGTACGGCTCTTCGATGACAATGCTCTCGGCGCGTTTGACCCGCCGCACCTGAGCGACCTGCTGATCCACCGGCA
>JBQTJP010000020.1:0-3285 GCA_052386995.1 Armatimonadota bacterium | reverse complement strand
GTGCGGTGCTCGGCCCGATCTTCGACGGCCTCGTCGAAGGCAACTACATCACAGGCGAGGTCGAGCCCGCGCTCGCAGAGTCCTGGACGCTGAGCGCCGACAAGCGCACCTGGACATTCCGGCTCCGTGAGGGCGTGCGCTGGTCGGACGGCAGGCCGCTCTCGATGGACGACGTGCTGTTCAGCCTCCAGGTGGTGTTCACCAAAGGCGTGCAGAGCACCACGGTGGACCTGCTGACGTTTGGCGGCAAACCGGTGCGCTGGCGAAAGCTCGACGACCGGCGGATCGAGTTCGCAACCGGCGAGCCCCTGGGATTCTTTCTTCGCCTCCTGCAGGACTTCGTGGTGATCCCCAAGCACAAGTTGCAACCTGCGCTTGCACGAGGAGGGGTCGCGTTCAACGCCGCGTGGGGGGTCAACACCGCCCCGCGGGAGATCGTCGGCACGGGTCCATTCATCATGCAATCGTACGCGTTTGGCGCGCGCGTGACGTACGCGCGCAATCCTCGCCACTGGCGCGTGGATCGCGCGGGCAACCGGCTCCCCTACCTCGACCGGTATGTGTTGCAGATCGTCCCGAACCTGGACGCCGAGAAGTTGAAGTTCCTGGCAAAGGAGACCGATCTCTACGGCGCGCGCCCCAGCGAGTACGCGGAGCTCAAGCGCGGCGAGCGGGCGGGCAACTATACAATCTACGACGGCCCCGAGACCTTCTCTTCGCAGTATCTCGCCTTCAATCAGAATCCCCGTGGCATCGGGCCGCCGAAGCTCACCTGGTTCCAGGACGTGCGCTTCCGCCGCGCGCTCAACCACGCCATTGATCGCGCGACCGTCGTCCGGCAGGTCTACGCCGGGCGCGCCACACCGGCCTGGAGCCCGGTGAGCGTCGCCAACGCGCTCTACTACAACCCGCGGCTGCCGCAGTACCCGTATGACCTTGCGCGTGCGCAGGAGCTCCTGAAGGAAGCCGGATTCGTGAAGGGATCAGACGGGCTGCTGCGGGACGCGAAAGGCAACCCGGTCGAGTTCACCCTGGCGACCAGCGCGCAGAGTCCCGATGGCATCGCCACTGGCAACATTGTGCGGCAGGATTTCACGAAGCTCGGCATCAAGGTGGTCTTCACGCCGGAGGCGTTCAGCACGCTCGTCACCCAGCTCGATAACACTTTCAAATGGGATGCCATCATCATCGGCCTCACGGGTGATATCGAGCCCGGGACGGCGCGCACGGCGTGGCTGAGCTCTGGCACGTTGCACGACTGGAACCCACGGCAGACCAAGCCGGCGACCGAGTGGGAGGCGGAGATCGACCGTATCTTCGAGCAGGTCGCCCGCGAGCCCGAACGCGAGAAACGCCGCGTCCTCTATAACCGCTGGCAGGAGATCGTGGCGGAGCAGGTGCCGTTGATGTACTTCACCAACCCGAAGACGCAGCCGGCCGTGCGCAACACGTTGGGCAACACGCGCCTTGGGCTCCAGGGCGCAACCGGACAGCTCATCACGCGCTATTACCGGACCTCGAGGTGAGGCCGTGCCATCACAGCTTCGCATCTACACCATCAACAAAGGCAAGCTCGACGACTTCGTCAACGCATGGATGAAAGGCGTGTACCCGTTGCGTCAGAAGTTCGGGTTTCAGATTCCCGCAGCGTGGACCATCAGGCAGCGGAACGAGTTCGTCTGGATCCTTACCTACGATGGTCCCGACGAATGGGCCACGAGAGAGAAAGCGTACTATGCCTCGGCCGAACGGGCCGGGCTCGATCCCGATCCGGCGCAGTATATCGCACAGGCCGAGCACTGGTTTCTGACGCCGGTCCTGCCGCAACGGTGAGGCCGGCCGCGAGTATCGCCTTCACGCCCGCGCAGATCCATAACTTTGCGACGGAGTAGCCATGTGCTCTACCGCGGATCGCAGGATCGCGCCCATGCCGCTGTGCCCGCGAAGACCGTGTGCGGGCGGACCCTGGTTTCTGCAGCACGGCTCACTTGACTTCCACGTGAGCGACACGCGAACTGACGCGTGGCGCTTTCGTCATCCGTACTTCGAGAACGCCATCTCTGTAGGAGGCCTGGGCGGTCGTGGGGTCCACGGCGGCCGGAAGTACCACCACACGGCGGAAGATTCCATAGCGTAATTCCCGCCGGTGATAGCGACAGCCGAGCTTGGCAGGCTCCATTCGCGCCTCGCCCTGGAGACTGACGAGTTCCGCCGAGACATCAACGCGTAGTGTCTTAGGATCGATACCGGGCATCCGCGCGCGGACAACGATCTCGCGACCAGCCTCGAACACTTCCACGGATGGGACCCAGCGGGGCAGCCGCCGCGGGGGGCGGCGCGTTCCGCCTTGGACATCGTCGGAGGTCAGGCCCAGTGATTCCCGCAGCCACGTCAGTTCGTCGAGGGAATTCCAGAGTGTCAGGGCCATGGCTTGCCTCCTGCCTTGCAGTGTCCCCCGAGGGGGTGGGGTCGCGCCGCTGGCCGCGGTTCCACCCTAATCGTAACCGACCGCGGCGCGCGGGCCAATCGGGTGCGAACCCGATTTTGGCGTCGGCCCGGCGGCCGATAGCCAAGCATTTTGGGGGTTGTCACAATTGGCATGTGATCGTGGGTGCTGCGCTCAGAGGGCCGCCAATGAATCCGAAGCAAAGCTTCACCACCGAAGAAGCGCGACGAATCGCCGCGGCGCTTGGCGTCAACTGGCACACGGTCCCGTTCGACCTCGAACAGTTTCGAATGGGTCTGGACGTCGAGCTGGAGCATGGCACGCGTGACGCCGCAACCAACGTGACCAACGACGATCCGATTCTTACCGGAAAGATCGCACTGGCGCACCTGAACGAACTTCCTGACTACTACACGCGTCTGGCGAAGATGGAGGCGGAAGCCGAGGGCGGTTAGTCGGGGGAGCCTCCATTCGGCATCGGGTTTCCCTTTCTTTACTCCCCGATCTACGGCCCTTTGGCCCGAATGTACTCTTGCACGTCCACCTCTGTCTCCTTTCTCGTAACTGTGAATCGTCCTCCTCTGGTGTCCCCTGCCATTGTGTCACTCGAGTGCGCTGGCGTCGCTCGGCTAATCACCCGAGACTGAATCAGGCTCGCGCCCGATGGCTGCAGATCTGCTCTAGCGGCTACGCTGAATCGGGTCGACAACGATGAGTCGTCAAAGGAGCGCACGCGCCATGAACTGGATGGTTGTGCTAGGAGCAGCGCTGATCTTCCTCGCAGTCGTGGGGCTAGCCACCTTTGGAGGCCGGGGGATGCACGGGCCATGGATGGGCCC
>JBQTJP010000019.1:0-2307 GCA_052386995.1 Armatimonadota bacterium | reverse complement strand
GGCAATAAGGTGGCGCTCAGGGGCAACGGCATGTGCAGACGGCCCACGGCGTGATCCGTTGTATGACATGAGCAATGTCGTGACCATCCGATTGGATCGTGAGTTGGCTGGCCGTCTCAGCCGCATCAGCAAGCGACTGGGGCGGACGCGAAGCGATGTCGTGCGCGACGCTCTACGTCGGCAGTTGGCGCTTCTGCAATTCGAAGACCTGCGAAAGCGCCTCGCGCCATTCGCCGAGGCCCAAGAGTATCACACGGACGAGGACATCTTCCGCGACGTCTCGTGAGGGTCTTCCTCAACACCAACGTGCTCGTCAGCGTGTTGACTACCCGTGACCTTTGCGCGGATGTCCTTCGTGTTGTGCTTGCGGAGCATGATCTGATCCTCGGTGAGGTTATCCTGGACGAGCTTCGGCGTGTCCTCACCGAACGGTTTCGTGTTCCACCCCAGCGGGTGAGGGAGGCGGAGACCTATCTGCGCACGTTCGAGGTCGTAGCCCGTCCGACGAGGCCCGCGGACGTCCGGGTTCGAGATGAGAGCGACCGTTGGGTGCTCGCTTCCGCGTTGACAGGCCGCGCCGATGCTTTGGTGACCGGCGACGCGGGCCTGCTGAACAGTAGGAGACTGGCAGACGATTCGCGTCTTGAGCCCGAGGGCCTTTTGGGAGGACCTCCGGCGTGGAAGCGCTGGCTAACAGCACGACGGACCCTGATACCTCATGCTGCGTCGCGCGCTCCCAATGCGCCCAGGCCAGGGACCGGCGAACCTTTTTGCGGTAGAATGAGTGGGCGTCCGGGGACCAGGTGTGATTCTACTGGGAACAGCCAGGAACTCCGGGATGCATGCCGCCGATGGCGGAAGCCCAATCAGGACGCGGATCGTAGCGCGGGCCCGTAGCTCAGTGGATAGAGCAGGGGACTCCTAAGCCTCTGGTCGGGGGTTCGATTCCCTCCGGGCCCGCCAGAAACCTCAACCGTCTAGGCCCTAAAGCCCTCAAAAGGCAGAGAAGTCGACTATCACTCACTCCGCCCGCCATAACGCAGACATGTTTGACTACCCCGGTTCTGTTGCGGGAAGAGCAGTATCGGACACGCTGTCGCCCAACATCCGACCACCACACCAGATTCTCGCCGTCGCAGCAATGTCCGCTCCGGGCCCTCTGCGACAGCATCGTCGAAGGCTTCGATGTGGGACGATCTGCGACCAAAGCTTCCTGCACACCTGCGGCTCCACGTGACGGCCCGCTTTGTGGAGCTGGCCTGCGCACGGTGCGGCTGGCTGGAAGTGCTGGTCCGCAACAAGACCACGCCCGAGCAGGTCCTCGATAAAGCTCGCGATCATCGCTGCATGCCCGACACAGACGATGGATGATGCCTTCCCCAGCAAGGAGGAGAATATTCAACGGGCTCTGAATGGCCGAACTCGCAGAAGGCAGTACCGGCCGTTCCGGGGAGGAATCGATGCCACGTCGCGATCCCTACAAGGGCTTCAAGTTTCGCATCAAGTGGAACGGCAAGTACGTCGCGGCGCTCCGGCGGATGTCTGCGCTGCGCCGCACGACAGATGTCATCGAGTTTCGCGAAGGCGGCGATGCCTCTTCACCGAGAAGGCTGCCCGGCCTGACGCGATACCATCCCATCACTCTCGAGGCCGGCATCATTTGCGACCCGGCGTTCGAGGATTGGGCCAACCTCGTGAGCGACTTCGCGCAACGAGGTGCAACCACCCTGAAGAACTTTCGGAAGGATCTGGTGATTGATCTCTTCGACGAGCAGGACCGGTTGGTCAAACGCTATGTCGTGCACAGGGCCTGGGTCAGCGAATACGTGGCGGTGAACGATCTGGACTCGAACGTGAGCGAGATCGCGATCACGAAGATCACCATCGAGAACGAAGGCTGGGAGAGGGATCGCTCGGTCGCACCTCCCGAGGACTGACCGTCGATGAAGGCGAGCGAGCCGCAGTCCCGCTCGGGCCATCGGCCGGATGTGGTGGCCGACTTCGTGTGCACCGCGGGGCGCCTCTTCTTCTCGGTGCGGAATATCGGCCTGGCACCGGCCACGTCCGTCGTGATCAAGTTCAAGCCCGCCATTCGCGGCGCGCACGGGGCGTTCTCGCGCTTGCGCGTCTTTCAGGGGACCGCGTTCCTGGGGCCCGGCCGAGAGCTCATGCTCTTTGTGGATTCGGCGGCCGTGTACTTCAAGTCTAGCCAGCCCAAACAGGTGACGACGAAGGTCAGCTGGCGGGATGAAGACGGGGTCGCCTTCTCGAGAACCTCCGCACACGATCTGGAGATCTATCGAGAGT
>JBQTJP010000018.1:0-11250 GCA_052386995.1 Armatimonadota bacterium | reverse complement strand
GTACGGAAGGAGCAGCAAATCCAGTGTTGCGAGTAGCGTCATAGATCCAACCTTTGGGGGGATCAACATGTCGAGGACGCGCGTGCAGGCGTGGATCGTTTGCCTCGTCGTCGCGGTCATTGCATTTGGGTTTGTCGGCCAGTCGCCCGCGGGGCCCGCGGGCCGGCGCGGCGGCGCCCTGCGGATTGCCAATATCGGTGAACCGCCGACTCTGGATATGTCGGCGACCACCGTCGGGGTCACGTCGATCATCGGCAATGCTCTCTACGAGACCTTGTTCGCTTTCGATGCCAACTGGCGGCCCCAGCCCCACCTGGCGGAGTCGTACACGACTAGCGGTGATGGGATGACCTACACCATTCGCCTCCGCCGGGCCGTGCCGTTCCACAGTGGTAAAGAGATGACCTCGGAAGACGTGGTCGCGTCGCTCAACCACTGGGGCAAGGTTGGGTCGCGGGGCGTCACGACTTTCAGGGCGGTTGACACAGTGACGGCCCCGGATAAGTACACCGTCGTCATCAGGCTCAAGGAGCCGTTCGCGCCGCTCCTTGCCTTCCTCGCCCTGCCCAGCTCGGCCGCGGTCATCATGCCCAAAGACGTTGCCGACGCGGCGCCGGCCGGACCGGCGAGGGATTTCATCGGCACCGGTCCCTACCGGTTTTCCGAATGGCTTCCGAACCGTCACATACGGCTGACCCGCTTCATCGGGTACGCACCGCGCTCCGAGGCGCCGAACCTGTATACTGGCAAGCGCGAAGCGCTGGCGGATGAGCTCATCTTCTACCCGGTCGGCGCCGTGGCCACGCGCATCGCGGGCGTCCAGAGTGGGGAGTTCGATCTGGCGGATGCAATACAGCACGATGCATACGCGCAACTGAAGAATGATCCCCGCGTCGTCCCAGAGATCGCCTCGCGGGGGACCTGGCTCGTGTTCTTCTTCAACAAGCAGAGCGGCCTGATGGCGAATGTGAAGCTCCGGCAGGCGGTGCTGGCGGCCTTAGACATGGGTCCGATTCTGCAGGCCACCATCGGCAGTCCGGACCTGTACGCGCTCGCGCCCAGCCTCTATCCCAAGGAAACGCCGTGGTACTCGGAGGGTGGGAAGCAGTGGTACAACCAGAAGAATCCTGAACGGGCCAAGCAGCTCATGGCAGAAGCCGGCTACAAGGGTGAAACGATCCGCTGGATCACCACCCAGCAATTCGACTACATGTTCAAGTCGAGCACCGTGGCCGTGGACCAGCTCCAGAAGGCTGGCTTCAAGATGGACATGCAGCTCTACGAATGGGCCGGCGTGATCGAGCGGCGCGCGAAGCCCGCGGAATGGGAGATCTTCACGACGGGACATGGATTCGTCCCGGATCCGTCGTTGATCGACGTGTTCAGCCCCACGTACCCGGGCTGGTGGGATACCCCGAGGAAGAGAGAGCTCTTCGCGCAGTTTAACCGCGCCACCGATCTGGAGGCACGGCAGCGGCTCTGGCAGAGGCTGCACGAGCTGGTGTTCACGGAGGGCGGCTGGGTGAAGGCAGGAGAGTTCTTCGGCCTGCAGCTTCGATCCCGGGAGCTAACGACCTATAAGTACGTGCCCCTTGCCCCAATCTTCTGGAATGTCCAGGCGGTGAAGTAGCCGCCCGGCAAGGTGCAAGGAGAGTCGGAGGGGGTAGCGCATCGCTGCCCCCTCCATCATCTAGTCTGACGTTCCTCCCATTGAGGCCACCACTGTGCTCTCGTACCTCACCGGACGGCTCCTCTCGCTGATCCCCGTCCTCCTCGTCGTCGCGGTCGTCGTCTTTCTCCTGGTGCGCCACACTCCCGGAGATCCTGCCAGGGTCCTGGCGGGTGAAGACGCCACGCCCGAACAGCTTCGGTTGCTCAGGCGCGACATGGGTCTGGAGGGGCCGCTACCGGCGCAGTTCGCTTCATGGATCGGGCGCGCCGTTCGCGGTGATCTGGGCCGGTCGCTCTTCAACCGGCTTCCGGTGACACGCATGATCGGACAGCACGTCGGGCCCACGCTGATGCTGTCTGCGATGGCGATCGGCGTCGCCCTGTGCATCGGTATCCCTCTGGGCGTGGTCTCGGCTGTGTATCGCAACTCGTGGTGGGATCAGGCCGGCCTGGCCCTGGCTATGCTCGGCGCCGCCGTGCCGACCTTCTGGTTGGGCCTGTCTCTCATCGTTGTCTTTGCCGTGAACCTCGGCTGGTTCCCCTCGTCCGGATTTCGTTCGCCGACCGAGGACCTCTGGCGGAGCCTGAGCTATCTGACACTTCCTGCGTTGACGCTCGGGGTGCCTAACTCGGCGCTTATCATCCGATTTGTGCGGAGCAGCCTCCTGGACGTCATCGCCACCGACTATGTCCGCACGGCGCGCGCAAAGGGTCTCGGCGAACGGCTGGTCATCTTCCGGCACGCGTTTCGCAATGCTCTGGTGCCCATCCTCACCGTGGTCGGACTCACGTTCGCTGCCCTCATGGGCGGGGCGGTGGTGACGGAGACGGTGTTCGCCATCCCCGGCATCGGCCTGATGGTGGTGCAGTCGGTGCTCAGGCGCGACTACCCGGTGATCCAGGGCGTGACCCTGGTTGTGGCCACCAGCTACGTCATGATCAATCTGTTCGTCGACCTCCTATACTTTCTTGTCGACCCGCGCGTGAAGTATTGACCCCGATGGCCGAGCGCAGCATCGAGTGGGAAGCACGGGTGCCGGCCGAACGACGGTTGGGAACGGCCGCGCTGTTCGTGCGCATGGTGCGGCGCAGGCGGATCATCGCTGTGGGCGCCGCGATCCTACTGTTCATTCTTGCTGCCGCGGCCACGGCCGGGTGGCTGGCGCCCTACGATCCGCTCGCGCTCAACATCCCGGAGCGTCTGCGGCCTCCCGGACGGGCGCATCTCTTCGGCACGGACGATTTTGGGCGCGACGTCTTCAGCCGCGTGCTTTTTGGGGCCCGGCTCTCCTTGCTGGTAGGGGTGCTGGTGACGGTGGTGGCGGTCAGCCTGGGGATCGTGATCGGCTTGATTACCGGATCGAGCCCCCGGACGGACCGAATCCTGATGCGGATTATGGACGGCGTGATGGCCTTCCCCGACATCCTGCTGGCGATTGCACTCATGGCCACCCTCGGGCCGAGCGTTCGTAACGTCGTGATCGCGCTGGGTTTCGTCTATACACCACGGGTGGCACGGGTCGTCAGGGCCTCGGTGCTTGTGATCATCAATCAGGAGTACGTGGAAGCGGCGCGCGCCCTGGGCGCCTCGAGCGCGCGAATCCTGGCCAGGCACATCCTGGCGAACAGCATTTCTCCCGTGATCGTACAGGCGACGTTCATCGCCGCCTTCGCCATGTTGGGGGAGGCGGCGCTGAGCTTTCTCGGAGTGGGCGTCCCGCCGCAGGTGCCCACGTGGGGCGGCATCATCGCCGCGGGCCAGGTCTATCTACGTCAGGCGGCGTGGATCAGCGTGTTCCCCGGCGCGGCCATTATCCTGAGCGTGCTGGCCTTGAATTTGCTGGGGGACGGGCTCAGAGACTTCCTCGATCCGCGCCTCCGGTACTCTTCCTAGCGCGGCTTTAGCGACTGCGCCTTCCGCGACGCCGCCGTAGCGAGTCTAGGCGCCGCATCGTGGTATCAAGCGGCGCGCGCGTCGGCGTTAACCGCAACGGGCGGAGCAGAAGCCCCAGTCCGAGTGCTCGCACTTCCACGAAGGCGCCCTTCTGGAGGCCGTAGACATCGAGGAGCTCGCGAGGGAGGGTAACCCCCACGCTGTTGCCTACGGTGGTAATCTGGCGGATAAGTCGCACGCCCTCGAATTCTCCTCAACCCCGTCTCCCATCAGGGCACGGGCGGTTGTTATAACTATTATAACACAAGAATGGCTGAAACACACGCCTGGTGCGAGTTTCAGCAAAACGCACGCAGACGGGGACCTGGGGCGCTCCCTGACAGCCTAAGCAACCGCACCCGAATCCCACGCGCGGCGCAGCAGCGACCACCAGTTGCCGTGCATGATGGCCGCAACGTCCTCCTTCTTATACCCACGGTCCTCCAGGAGCGGGCCTATCTTCTGCAGATCGGCGATCGTGTCCAGGTCGTGAGGTGATCCCTCGCGGCCGAAGCCACCGTCCAGGTCGCTTCCGATCCCCACATGTCGTGCGGTCCCGAGCAGCTGGCAGATGTGCTCGTATAGTTTTCCTGCGCGCGAATCGTGTATGCCGAGGCCAGGAGATCCCTGTTCCACTGCAGGGCGTTCATCGCAAGATCCAGGTGTGCATCAACGATGAGCATTCAGGGACCTCCCCACTTGCGCCTGAACTGCCTGCTCGCGCCGCGGAGGATCGCGCCGCCGTGGCCAAAGCATGCCGTCTCGAAATCCAGCCCCGCGATCCGCATCAGACTCCGGCGGCCTTCGTCGAGATTTTCATAGCCGGGGGACAGGCCCAGCCCAATGACGTTACTCGCCGCGTCTCCGGCGAAGAGCACACCGCCGTGCCTGCGCCACAGGAAGACCAGCTGCCCGGCACAGTGCCCCGGGGCGTGAATAGCGCGAATCCCACCGGCGATCGGCAGGTCTTCGCCGCTGTTCACCTCATACTCGATCTCCGCCGGCTCGATCGTCTGCGGAGCGCGGGAAATGAAGATTTTGAAGAAGAGACCGTTGACGAGTCCCGGTGCCGCCTTCATCGGCCGCATGATCTTCCCGGTCCGCACCAGGGTGGCGTCGGTCGGGTGCATGTAGGCGGCGGCACGCGTCGTGCGTTTCAGCGCGGCCAGGCTGCCCGAGTGGTCCGCATGGCAGTGCGTGATCAGGATGTGCCGGATGTGTTCCGGCCGCCGCCCCAGCGCACGAACGGCCTGCAGCACCTTGTCTGCGCTGCCGGGGATCCCTGTGTCGATGAGCGTGAGTTCCCCCGCGTCGATCAGGAACGCGTTGACGACCCCGAGCGGGATGGCGTGCAGGCCCGGCGCAATCGATCGCGGAGCGCCGACGTTGGTCTGTATCACGCCGCGAACCGCTGGAGGATCAGCGCGATGTGCTTGATGCCCTGGACGTAATCCGTCAGGCGTATGTGCTCGTTTGGGCCATGCACGTTGGCCTGGGCGTGTCCGATGCCGGTGCCGACCGCGGGGGTGCCGAACTGGCCGCAGACGACATGCATGGGACCGCTGCCTGCCATCGTCGGGAGGATGATCGGCGGTGTCCCGTAGATCTCCTCCGCGGCCTCGGCGACCACGTCCACGATTGGCGCGTCGAACGGCGTCTTGGATGGTTCCTCCATCCCAAGCGGCCGGACCGTGACATCGCCGTAGGCCACGCGTCTGAGGTGCTCTTGCAACTTCGCGAGGATATCTTCGGCCCGTTGATTGGGAACCAGCCGGAAGTCCACCTTTGCGCTGGCCTGCCGCGGGAGCACGGTCTTGGATCCCGGCCCCTGATACCCCGCCGTGATGCCGCAAATCGTGCACGTGGGCTCGAACAGTCTGCGCTTGATCAGCTCCACGCCGGTCAGGCCTTTGAGGTATGCCGGAATGCCCAGGTCGCGGCGGCTCCGCTCATCATCCCGGCTCGCCGCGATGCGCTCCACCATCTCCATCTCGGCCGGGCTCGGCTCAACGACGTCATCGTAGAATCCCGGGATGAGAATGTGCTCATCGGGACCCTTGAGGGTGCCGAGAGCCCACACCAGTCGCCAGGCGGCGTTGGGGACCACGGCGGCCTGCGAGGAGTGGAGATCGCGCTTCGCGCCGTGCACCTCCAGTTCGACATAGCAAATGCCTTTGCAGCCGAGGTAGATGTTGAGGATGTCGTTGTTGTCCTTGGAACCGGACTCCCAAATGCAGGCGTTCGCCCGCGCGAGCTCCGGCCGGCTGCGCATCACCGTTCCCAGATGGGGGCTGCCGATCTCCTCTTCGCCCTCGATGAGCAGTTTGACGCTGACGGGCAGGCGTCCCCGCACGCGCAGCCACGCCTCGATGGCCGCGACCCGTGCCATGATGTTGCCCTTGGTGTCCTGCGCGCCGCGCGCGTAGAGCCGGCCGTCCCGGATCTCGGCGCCAAACGGATCTGACGTCCACTCGGCGAGCGGGTCCACGGGCTGGACATCGTAGTGGTCGTAGATGAGGAGCGTGCGCGGACTGTCCCCAACAATGTCGGCGACGACCAGCGGCGGCCCGCCGGCCACAGGCTCCGTGCGCGCCGGAATGCCTTTGGCCTGCATCTGCGCGACCAGCAGCGCGGCGCACTCCTGCACCCCTGCGTCTTGCGCCGAGATCGACGGTTGCCGGCACAGCCGCTGCAGATCATGAATGAAGGTCTCTGTGTGCGCGTCGATATAGCGGAGGATGTCCTCCATTACGAACCTCGCGTCTTCGCCACGCGGGCGCGGATCAGCGGGATGCCGGGGATCTCGGAAGGGTTCAGAACGCCGCTGACCTGCCCCGCCTCCACCAGGTTGCGCCACGGAGCCAGCGCGTCCATCCACCGATCGAGTCGAACACCGTGGGCCTCTGGCAGGTAGGGTTGCAGCGCCTTGATTCCCTGCGTCAATTTGATTCGGGCGCCGTGCAGATTCCCCTTTTCGTAGTGGTAGAATCCCGCGGCGATCAAGATCAGGCCGTGGTAGAATGCCCGGTCCGCCGGCGGCGCGGATCGCCAGACGGTCTCAAAATACTCGTGACACTCGAAAAACAGGCCGGCGTTGAATAGCACCGCGCCGGTGGCGATCGTGGCGCGCTCGCCTCGCAGGCTCCCACCACGCGTGGCGCGACTCATGGCACGGACCGCGGCCGCCAGCCTGTGCACCTGGCGGTTCATGTATGCGAAGTGGGGGGGCAACCCCTCGGGAAGAGCGATCCGCCCCTGATGCCGCACAAGCAGGCCGGCGCGCAGCACCCGCGTCAGCCCAGCGGCCCCGGCGCCGGCTCGCCGCGCGCGCGCCGCGACCGCGGAGAGCGGCAGATCGAACGGCTCCCCGGCGGTATCCTCCGCGGCCTGCTGGGTGACGAGGTCGCAGAATGCGGCGAGCCAGGCCACCGCGTCGCGGGCCCCGCGGCGCGCGGGCCGCCGGAGTGCCTCCAGCGCGAGCGCGCTGAGCGTGTGCTTCAGACGGACGTACATGCGCCTACGGCTGTTTGCTTCTCTGCTCGACGAAGTTCAATCGCAGATTGGTCACCAGCACCTCGACCTCACGGCGCTCGGCCTCGGACAGGCGCGGCCGCACGAGATCCGCCAGCGCCGCGACGGCGTCGATCGCGAGTTGTGCGTCATCGAGTTTGCTCTCGATCTTCCTTGTGGTCGGATCGGGCACGAGGCCCATCGTTTCCCAGGCCTTCCCGGCCAGGAGGCTGATGCATGTCGCGACGAGGGATGTCACCTCCGGCAGCGCGACCTCGCCGCGCGCTTCCGGCGCCGCGTCAGGCTGCGTCTCGTGTTCTTCCATGGGGCTCATCCTCTCGCCACGCGGACCTCTTGACGTGTGAACCACTGTATGGCTGCTACCCCGAGGACGGCCGCAATCGCGATGACGTCCTGCAGCCCCGATGGATAGATCAATATGAGCCCTGCGGCCGCCAGCACCGCGCGTTCGAGCATGGTCGATCGCCTGAGAAACCAGCCCGTCACCGCCGCGGCCAGCGCGCTCAGGCCAAAGACGGCGGTAATGGTGACGTACACCGTGGTCTGCCAGGGCGCCTGCAGCAGCAGGCCCAGCCCATCCTTATGGATCGTGAACATGAACGGGACCACGAAGGCCGGCAGCGTGTATTTCCAGGCCATCATCATGGTGCGGAACGGCCGGCCCCCGGTCAGCGCGGCGGCTGCCAGCGGCGAGAGGCCTACCGGGGGCGACACCTCCGAGAGGATCGAGTAGTAGAAGATGAACATGTGCGCCGCCAGCTCCGAGACGCCCAGTTTGGTAATCGCCGGCGCGACGATGACCGCCGCCACGATGTAGGTCGCGGTGATAGGAAGGGCAAGACCGAGAATCCACAGCGCGACGGCGGCGAGAATCAGCGTGGCCAGCAGGTTTCCGCCGGCGTAAGTGATGATGACGTCTGCGACCTTCAGGCCCAACCCCGTCAGGTTCACGACCCCCACGATGATGCCCGCCGCCGCCGTCGTGACGGCGACATTGAGCACCTGACGGCTCCCATTGTCGAGGGCGCCGATCAATCCGCCGGCGTTGAGCCTCCCGCGGTCAAACTTCACCAGAGCCGTATCCCGCCGCAAAAGGCTGGTCGCCGCGGCAATGACCGTCGCCCAGAAGACTGCCTTGATCGCCGTAAAGCCGATGATCATGAAGATCGGAATGAGGACGAGGGATGAGAGCAGATACCAGTACCGCACGACCAGTTGCCTGGTATCCTCGGCCCTGATCTCGACCTGGCGGAGCGCCATCCGGCGGGCGTCGAACTCGATCATCAGCATGATCGAGAAGTAGTAGAGCACCGTCGGGACCGTCGCCATCGCGACAACTTTGAGATAGGAGATCTTCAGCATCTCGGCGATAATGAAGGCCGCCGCGCCCAGAATCGGCGGGGAGATGACCGCGCCGATCCCACCGGCCGAGAGCAGTCCGCCCGCGGACTCTTTGTCGTAACCGGCCCGCTTGAGCATGGGATAGGTGATCGCGCCGACCGTGACGGTGGTGGCGACACCGCTGCCGGACGGTCCGCCGAGAAGAAACGACGCGATGGTCGTCGCCTGTCCCGGCGCGGTGCGCCGCCGGCCGGTCAGCGCCAGCGCGAGGTCTACGAAGAAGCGGCCGGCGCCCGAGGCATCGAGCGTCGCCCCGTAGATCGTGAAAAGGATGATGAACGTGGCCGACACCTGGAGCGGCACACCGAAGATGCCTTCCAGCGTGATGAACAGCTGGCCGACCACCCGCACCACGTCGTATCCCCTGTGCGTCCAGGGTTCCGGGAGCCACGGACCCACGAACGCATAGGCGAGAAAGGCAACCACCAGCAGCAGCAGCGCGTTGCCGACCGTCCGGCGCGTCGCTTCCAGGATCAGAAGGATCGTGATGATGCCGAAGGTCAGATCGAGGCGGGTGGGAATGTACGACCGGTAGATAAAGGCCTCGAAGTCTACGAGGATGTATCCCAGCGCCGCGATGCTGAGGGCAACCAGGATCAGGTCGTAGATCGTCGGTGAAGCGCGCTGTAGCGTGCGGCGTGTTGCAGGATAAAGCAGAAAACTCAGCACCAGGACGAACATCAGGTGCCGGGTCAGGTGGATCTGCTGGATAATCGTGATGTTGGCGGCGTAGAGATGGTACAGGGACATGAAAACGGTCAGCGCCGTCGCGATCAGCGCCCACCGCCCGGCGAGCTTACGGGTCTTGCCTTCGTACTCCTCGACGATCTCTTTGAGTTCTTCTTCGGTCTTGGGCGGGGCGGAGTCGTCGCGTTCGTCCATTCCAGCCCCTCCTAGCGGATGGTGAGTCTCCCAATCAGGGCGAGCACCCGCGGGACTCGAGCGACGCGCAGTCGCACCGCCTCGCCCACGCCGACCCGCCAGATTGGTATCCGATGGCCGCCGACGACCAGGCGTTGCCTTCCCGTCTGGCCAATGCGAATGGTGAGTTCGGCAAGTACGGGACCGGGCCTCTTCGCCACGAAGCGATCGGCCCGCTTCTCAAAGGGGCCCCCGAGACCGGCGTGCAGCAGGACAGCCTCCCTGGTGCTGCTGATCTCGACGAGCCTCAGCCGCAGGCCGTCGACGACGAACCGATCAGTGGACGGCGCGTAGAAGAGAGAGTTGGTGTAATCGAGGTCGACCCGAAGTCGGTCTCGAACGGGCACGCGCCACAACAGACGGCCGGTGTCATCGTGCCTGATGTCGAGGACGGGAAACGGTGCGAGCAGCACGGCGGCCGCCGCTGCCGCGACGGCCGCCCCCGCCCAAACGAACAGCCTTCTAGAACCCCTCGACGTTGCGCTCCCTGTAGAAGCGAATCGCGCCCGGGTGGTAGGGGACCGGCGACTTCGAAGCGGCGCCGTTCAGCGTGATATTCGCCGCCTCTTTGTGGACCTGGGCCAGATCTGGGCGCCGCTCGAACACGAGCTTGGTGATTTGATAGGCTAGTTCGGCGTCGAAGTCCTGATGCACAACGAGCAGGTTGGCGACCCCAATCGTCGGGGCGTTGGCCGGCATTCCGGGATAAAACTCCTTCAGAATCACGCTGCGGAAATAGAGGTTGCCATATTTGCGCTGCAGGGTCGCAACCAGGGTGTCCAGCGGGACGAGGCGGATGCGAACCCCCGGCGAGACGGCCAGGTCGAGCACGGCCGCGGTGGGGAGCCCCCCGCTCCAGAAGAAGGCGTCAAGTTTGCGATCCCTCAGGGCATCGGCCGAGGGGGCCGGGGCCAGGCGCTCGCGCCGGATGTCGCGGTCGGGGTGCAGGCCCGCTGCCTCCAGGAGGCGCAGCGCGGTGACTTCTGTCCCGCTGCCGGGCGGCCCGACCGAGACCCGCTTGCCGCGCAGGTCGGCAATCGTCGCGATCCCGGTGCCGTCGATAGTGATGAGATGGTTGAAGTTGTTGTACAACGGGACGAGAGTGCGGATCGGGACCGCGTTGCCCTTGAAGGCATCCTCGCCCTTGAAGGCATCGCTGGCGGTATCGGCCAGGGTCATCGCAATATCGGTCCGCTTGGCCTGGATCAGCCGCATGTTGTCGACGGAGGCCGGCGTCACCTCGGCCGTGGCCGTGACGCCGGGGATGTTCTTCGAGATGAGCGAGGCCAGGCCGCCCCCGAGCGGAAAGTAGACGCCCCCCGTGGTGCCGGTGGCGATCGACAGCCGCACGGCCGGTCCGGCAAGAACCTGACTGAAGCCGCTGACCACGACCGCGGTGGCCAGGGCCGCGATGATGAGCCTGAGCGTGGCGCGTTGCGTCACTCCCAATCCCCCCTTGCCGGTCATTCCTGCGGAATGTGGTTTGATTATACCTCGCGCTGGCCCGCCGTGGGCTCGAGCAGGCCGGAGGCCTGCCGGGCAATAACCTCGTGCGCCTCACGGACCATGCGGGTCACGATCTCGCCGGCCGGCTCGATGGCGTGGATCAGCCCCGCGTCCTGGCCGTAGAACAAAATCGCCCAATCCACATCGCCTGCGGCGCGCGCGGCCATCATGTCCGCCTCGACCTGTGGCCGGCGCTGGCGGAGTTCCCATTCGCGGCCGGCCCACTCGCGGATGAGCGCATTCCGCCGGGCGCGGGAGAACGCACCCGGCCAGACATTTCCGCGGAT
>JBQTJP010000017.1:0-2840 GCA_052386995.1 Armatimonadota bacterium | reverse complement strand
GAATCGGCGTCGCGTAAGCCCTTCCCGATGATCGCGAAGGGTTTTCTCGTCGTCTGACACTGTCGTCAGGCCTCCTTCTGCCGCGCTTCCACGAGTCCCGAGCGCGCAGCGGTCATGGTATTCGCCTCGCGGCCGACGCCCATCCTTCTTGCCGCGCCTCGCTTACTTTGTGAAATGCACCTTGACAAACTCCTTGTCGTCGATGAACTTTTGTTGCTTGAGGTCGAAAACCCTGAAGACGATACCGGCGTAGAGAGCCTGGAACACCCTCTGCGTGTCCGCATCCGTCTTCGCCGTCCGCACCCCCTCGTCGAAGGCGGAGATCTTGGCCAGGGGCGCGGTGATGAACAATCGGTACTGCTTCCAGTCTTGAGGAGCGGCAAGCACCGTCTGAGGCTGTTCAGCCTTCAAAATCGCGAACATGATGTTCCACACGGTCAGGGCCTGGTCGGTCACGCGGTCCCACGACGGCTGATCATATTTCGCAGAGGTCCCCGCAGCCCACACTGCCGGCGAGGAACCCTTGGCGGGCACGAAGCTGACATCGAGAACCTTCAGGCCCTGGCGTTCCAGGCGCTGCCTGATCTGTGCTGCGCGGGGATCCGTAGGCTGCGACAGGCCGGCGGCGGCCGTCAGGCTGACCATGATCGCTACGGTTGCGATCGGTATACACGGTCGGGTCCGGGTCATGGTTCCACCTCCGTCGAGAATCGGTTACCCGCACGTGATTGTGTCCGCGTGTCTTCTGCGGCGCACGACGGCGGTGGCGATGAACGCCGCCACCACGGCGGCCCCCAGCGCGAGGGCGGGTGCGACGCCGTAGTAGATGAGCTGATCGGCCTGGTGCCACGGCACGAGGAGCACAAGCTCGTCGGACGTGCCTGGAAAGGCCTGCACCAGCATCCGCCGCGCGGCTTGATACAGCGGCGCGTCTCTCGTGAATCCGGCAATCATCGTCAGCATCATGGACAGAAGGCTGATGAGCACCCGCCTGTGGATGCTGACGGCGAACCCCAGGGCCGCGGCGAGGCCGACCGCGGCTGCGGGCAGGGGGCTCCGGACCTGGGGCCAGATGCAGACGAGCAGCATTGACACCACGACGATCGCAAAGACATTGACGGCGGTGGCGACTCCTGGCGCGGTGCCGGCGCGCAGGAGAAAGCCGGGTACGGCCAGACCGACGCCGATGAGAAATGCCGTGATCAGGCGCCCCCGAGCGTTGGCAGGAAACGCCGGCCATCCGCGCACGAGGGTCAGCAACCCGATGGGGATCCACAGCGAGACCGCGCCGAGATACTCGCTTAGGATAACGCTTTTTTGGAACTCCGGCAGGTTGGCGGCCAGACCAAACAGGGTGGATGCGCCGACGAGCAGGAGCACGCCCAGGTACAAGAGGAGGAGCGACGGCTGCGCGAAGCCCGGCGCCGTAAGGGGGATCTTGCGAATCCGGCCCGCGACCTCCCAGATCATCGCGTACGAGAACGCCGCCACGCTCATTGCGCCGGCCTCCCGGGTGAGGACGTCGCGGATGTCCAGCGAAGCATTGGCCCGCATGATGAGCAGGACGGCGATCGAAGTGACGAACCACCCCGCCAGCCACGCCCGCGTCATGCCGGTTCTCCTCCAGCGGACAGCGAGGACCGCGAGGGCCGCTCCAAGCATCACGGCGATCGACAGGGAACCTGGCGGGCCCTCGAATGGCTTCAACCAGAGGAGGGCGGCTATCCAGCCGGCCAGGAGTCCCCAGAGGGGAACGGGGTCGGCCGCGATCACCTCGACCATCCGACGGGCGAAGAGCCCCAGACCGATCGCTCCGGCGACGAACGAGGCTCCTAACACAAACCAGAGAAGCTCGATCGCCGAGAATGCCAGCGTCAATGAGTAGTGAAACCGTTCGGCCACAGCCGTGGGCGACGACAGAGCGGCCGCCGCCAGCAGGTAGAGGCCGGTCACGGTCACCGCGAGCGCGGTGCGGCGGACAGCCGATGACCATGGCCGCCGGGCAATAAGAAAGTGGATGCCAACCATAACCGCGCCCGCCGGGACCCACAGCAGCCGCCACGGCGCGCCGACCAGGTCAGGTACGGGTGTCGAACGCATGGCGATGCCGGCGGCCAGTACCGCGAGCACCGCCTTCCCCCAGGTGCGTCCACCGGGCGTCAGCGCGGCGACGAGCACGGGCAGAGAGAAGGCGACAAGGTGCAGGTTGGCCCACGGGGAGTCCCGCGGGATCGCGAATCCAGTGGTGCCGATCAAGAAGAGATAGAAGAGTCCCGTGAGGATCCAGAGTAGACCGGGTCCCGCGGCCGCGCCGCTGAGGATGTATCCCCACGCCAGCGAGAACAGCGCGACGCAGAGCACGAACGCGGCGCCGGGCACGAACTGCGTCCTCTCGAAGGCATCCGCAAACGCGAGACCCGCCAGGCGCGGCCCCAGAGTCGCGAAGATCGGCGTGGCGATGACGGCCAGTGCCGCGCATCCCAGGCCGACCAGCGTGAGGCGCGCCTCCGTCCGGGGGAGCGCGCGCACGTGCGCGACCATCTGGAAGACGCCTTCCGTGTACTGGAACTTGATGTACTCGGCCAGCGCAAGGCGCAGCCGTTCATGGAGCCCCCGCAGCCGAGGCCCCCGGCCCATGAGGTGCGGTCCGGGCGCTACTTGAGGACGACGGCGGCAGCGAAGAGCGCCATGGCCAGGACCGTCGCAGCCATGACGATGGCGACGGCCACATTTCCGTTGCGGAGCTCGGCCATCTCATCGACGCCAGGCGTAACCTTGTTGAAGATCCGCAGCGCCACCGGCACCGCAATGGCGAAGGCGATCGCCGCGACGATGACCCA
>JBQTJP010000016.1:0-19001 GCA_052386995.1 Armatimonadota bacterium | reverse complement strand
ATATGTCTGGCTACCGACTCTGCTCCGCCCCGACCCGCACGACCTTCAGGAAGTTCGTGGTGCCGGGACGGCCGATCGGAAAACCGGCGGTGACGACAACGAGGTCGTGTGTCTTTGCAACGCCGGCATCGAGCGCCGCGCGCACGCCGCGCTCGACCAGCGCATCGAGGTCGGCGACCGGATCCACCAACACCGGGCGAACGCCCCAGATGAGCGCGAGCCGGCGCCATGTGGCGGGGGTGTGTGTGACCGCGAGAATCGGGCGGCGAGGACGGTAGCGCGAAACGCGCCGCGCGGTGCTGCCCGAATCCGTCGAGGCGACGATGGCCGCCGCGCCAATCGCCTCCGCGGCCTGGCAGGCGGCAAGCGCGATGGCTTCGCCGGTCTCGGCCGCCCGCTCGCGTCCCCGCTCACGCAGCAGCAGATCGTACGGGAGCGCGGCCTCGGCCCGTTCGGCGATTGCCGCCATCGTTGCTATCGCCTCGACCGGGTACGCGCCAATCGCTGTCTCGCCCGACAGCATGAGCGCGTCCGTGCCATCGAATACCGCGTTGGCGACGTCGGCCGCCTCGGCACGGGTGGGGCGTGGGTGCGACACCATGCTCTCCAGCATCTGCGTGGCGGTGATCACCGGCTTTCCCAGGCGATTGCACAACCCGATGATACTCTTCTGGACGATGGGAACCTCCTCGATCGAGGTTTCGACGGCGAGATCCCCGCGCGCAATCATGATCCCATCGGCCTCGGCTGCGATCTCGCCGATGCGGTCGAGCGCGCTGCGGCGCTCAATCTTCGCGATGAGCGCGGGGGGGCTTCCGCGCGCCGCCAGAAGCTCTCGGGCCCGCGCGACGTCCTCCGCGGATTCGACGAACGACAGTCCAAAAAAGTCCACGCCCTGAGCGATGCCCCATTCTGCACGCCGAAGATCGTGCTCGGTCATCGCCGCCGCACTCAGGCGGACGCCCGGGAGGTTCACGCCGGCGTGCTGGCGGAGCACGCCGCCCGACTCGACCCGACAGCGCACCTGAGCCGCGGTCACGCTTTGAACCCTCAGCGCGATGTCGCCGTCCTGAAGGTAGATCCGGTGGCCGGGGCGCACGTCGTGGGCGAACTGCGGATAGTCGACCGGGATCGCGCCGTCGACCGCCTGATCCGCGGGCGAGAGCACGACTTCACGCCCGGTTTCAAGCGTGACCGAGCCACCGGGAAGCGGCCCGACCCGTAGCTTGGCGCCTGGAAGATCCTGCAGCACCGCCAGCGGCACGCCCAGCTTCTCGGCCTCCCCGCGCGCGGTGTGAAGCCGCCGGAGATGATCGTCCGGCGTCCCATGGGCGAAGTTGAGCCGCACGACGTCCGCGCCGGCGGCAAGGGCCGCCCGGAGCACCTCAGGGGTCTGGGAAGCCGGACCGAGCGTGATGACGATTTTCGTGCGTCGCGGAGAGTTCATCGGTCGGAGTCAGTTCGAAGTATAGCAGCCCCTGCTGCACCGCAGAAGGCGCGGCGCACAGTCGAATCGAATTGAGCCCGGACGGTGTCGGGAGGTCTATGTGATCCTGCGTCTCGTCGTCTTCGGCAGTGGCGCTGTGCTCATGGGGCTGGAGATCGTCGGCAGCCGTGTCATCGCCCCGTTCTTTGGGAGCTCGGTCTTCGTGTGGGGCGGGCTCATCAGCATCTTTCTGGCCGCGCTGAGCCTAGGATACTACCTGGGCGGCACCATGGCGGACCGGTGGCCGCGGGTCACGGTGCTGGCAAGCCTGCTCATGCTCGCCGGCGTGACGATTCTGGTCCTCCCGCTGATCGCGCGACCGGTCCTCGCGGCCTTCGACGCGTGGAACCTCGGCCCGCGCCTCTCTCCTCTGCTCGCGTCGATCGTGCTCTTCGCGTTCCCCAGCATTCTGATGGGTACGACCTCTCCATTTGCGATCAAGCTCGTCGCTAGGGATCTTGCGACGGTCGGCACCAGCGCGGGCGTCCTCTACGCCCTGTCCACGGCCGGGAGCATCGCGGGCACTGTTGCGACGGCCTTCTTCCTCGTGCCGACGCTGGGGGTGCGGGCAATCCTGTACCTGCTCGGCGGCACCCTCCTGGCCCTCGCGGCCCTGCTGGCGACACGGTATCCGGCGGCGCGCCCCGCGGGAGCGCGCATGGCGCTGCCGGTGTCGCTCATCATCGTGTTGCTGACTGCGCCGGGGGCGCCCGCGCAGCGGGCCCGCGGGCCGATCCCGGTGCCGACCTCGCGGATCATCTACGAAAAAGACAGCGCCTACCATCAGATCAGCGTGCTCGAGGATGGCCTGAACCGCTATCTGCGCTTCAACAGATCGTTTCAGGGCGGCATGGTCCTCCGCGACCCGTTCGAGAGTCCCTTTCTGTACACGTCGTACGCGCATCTTGCCCGCATCTTCCATCCCACGATGCGCCGCGTGTTGCTGATCGGCCTGGGCGCCGGATCGATTCCGAAGCGCTTCACCCGTGACGATCCAGATCTCTCTGTCGAGAGCGTCGAGCTCGACCCGGTGGTCGTTGACGTGGCCAGGCGGTATTTCGAAGTCAAAGACGACGCCCGGCATCGGATCGTCGTCCAGGATGGGCGGGTCTTCGTCCGCCGCAGCGACGCGAAATACGACGTGATCATCCTCGACGCGTACTTTGCGGAGGGCATCCCGTTCCATCTGGCGACGAAGGAGTTCCTCGAGCTCGTCCGCGGTCATCTGACCCCCGGGGGCATCGTGGTTTCCAATATCATCGGCGCCCTCGATGGACCGCAGAGCACGCTGTTTCGCGCACTCTACAAGACCTATGCGAGCGTCTTCCCGGGACTGTACCCGTTTCCCGCGGCCTTCGGGCTCGCGCGCAACGCCACGGAGACGCGCACCATCATCCTGATTGCCACAGGCCGGGGTGGGATGCGGGGGGACGAGATCGTCGCGGCGGCCCGGCGGCTGCGCGCGGAGGGTCGGGTCCGCCTGCCGCTCGACCGCTACGCAGGCGATTACTACGACCGCAAGATCCCGACCGAAGACGTTCCGCTGCTGACCGACAACTACGCTCCGGTCGATATTCTCCCCGTCTACGGCTGGGAGCCCGAGCGAAACCGCTAGCCGGGATCGCCGTATATCCCACGAGGGCCGCGGCGCCGCCGCAGGGTCCGCGTCCGCGTTCCGCATGTCGTCTAGGCTCCCCGCGGCCAGGGAAGGTCTCTTTGGAACGCGTGGGCGCAAGCCCCAAGACCCTTGCCGTAGAGCGGCAACGGAGGTGAGCCTCCGTGGCTCCGAAGCTCGCGACTCTCGCAGCGACCGCGATCGTGCTGCTCGGCGTGTCTGCCGGCGGCCCGGCGGGACCAGGGCTCACCGCGCGCGCCACCGCTGCGATGCCGGCGCTCCACTGGACATTCGATGGCGGTCTCGAGGGGTGGCGGGCGGTCTTTGGTCCCGGTCAGGTGCGCGTCACCCTCCTCAAGGAGCATGTGAAGATCGGCGCCGGGGCCATGGAGGGGACCTACACCGTCGCCCCACACACGTATTTCGCCATCGCCAGGCCGCTCGACGTCCCAGACCAGCCGGCGATCACGCTGAGTTTCTGGATCAAATCCATGCGGGCCGGGCAGCTCGGCATGTACCTCACCGAGCGGGATGGCTCCGGCTACGGCTACACGGTGACGCTCCCGGTGGGCCAATGGAAGAGGTTCACCCGACATCGCGGCAGTTCGTACTGGACACCAGCAGTCCGGGGAACGCCGATGAGAACGCCCGCCTCGACGTTGGCCAGATCGCCTGGATCACGATTGCCGACTTCGCCGGCCTTTTCTCGCACGAGCACACAAAGGCGTCCTTCTACATCGACGACTTTCGCATTGGCCCTTGACCGATGAGGCGGACCTGATTGAGCGGGCCAGAGCGGGAGACGCGGCGGCTGGCGAAGTCCTCGCGCGCATCTATCTGACACCGCTGTCGCGGTTCGCCAACCGGTACCTGCACAATCAAGACGATGCGGCCGATGCGGTGCAGGAGACGTGGCTCCGCGTGTTCCGGGCGCTCCCCACGTTTCGGCGAGGCGCCGCGTTCGCGCCCTGGCTGTGGCGGATCGCCGCAAACGTCTGCACGGACATCTATCGCCGGCGCCGTCGCACGGTGCCGCTGGATGACATTCCCGAGCCCGCCGCCGCCGACACCGTCGAGGAGCGCACCGTCGCGAGTCTCACCGGGCAGCAGGCCGCGCAGCACTTGGCGCGGGCCATCGAGCATCTCCCCGAGCGATACCGCCGGGTGATCGAACTTCGATACGCCGCGGGGCTCCCGGTCGAGGAAATCGCGCGGGTGATGGGCGTCCCGGAGGGAACGGTGAAGACCCACCTGCACCGCGCGCGCGAGCGGCTGCGTCGCATGATCACGCGCGAGCCCGATCAAGCATGAGCCGGCCGGGCGCAGCCCGACGCCGCCCAGGCGGCGCGGGGAATGAAACCCGCGAGGGTGAAACCCGCGCGGCCCCGGCACGTAGGACACACTGAGAGGAGCGGATGCTGCGTGGCCAAGACAGCCGATGACGGCGAGCGGTTCATCGAGGAGGCGCTGACGGCTGTATGCGGCGCAGAACGCGGCGCCGTGCCTGGCGGACTTGTGCATGCTGTGGCCCTCGCGGCGCGCCGGGCGACCCGGCGCGATCTTTCGGGCGGCGTCTGGCTGGGTGCGACAGGCCTCGTCTTCGCGGTATTCGTGGGGCTGGCGAAGATCGCAGCCGTGACCGGGATCGCCGCCGCGCGGGGCGTCGAGGGCTTCGAGGCGGTGGCCGGTATCCTATCGAGTATGTTTTCCTACGCCCCCGCCCGTCCAGGGCTGATCCCCCTCCTCCCCGCCGCAGCCGCGGCACTCCTGGCGGGGCTCCTCGCCTCGCGCCGCCTTGCCGCCGCGCGGCCGCTGGCCGTTGTGGCCCTGATCATCGTCGGGATGGCACTGGCAGCCGGCCCCGCGTTCGCCCAGCAATCCCCGGGGCAGATCCCGGCCGGCTTTGACAAAGAGCTCAGAGACCTGGTCTCCCTGGTGCTCCTGGCGATCGCGTACATCGCCGCGGTTCTGCTGCTGGCGGTCGGCGTCGCCGGCAGCTCGATCCTTCTCCTTGCCCTCATCCCTGATCGAACGCGGTTTGCGGCCGGCGGGCTCTCGGCGCGGCCGGGCGCGTCATTCGGCCTCGGTGTCGCCCAGTTCGCGGTGTTCTTGATCCTCGCGGCGGGCAGTCAATTGCTGGGCGAGGTGGTCGGGGGTCTGCTCGGCGTCATCGTTGTGACGGCGGAGAGCGTCCTCTTCGTCTGGGGCGCAGCGATCGCGGCAACGGGCGTCGGCTCACGGCTCCTCGACGTCTCCGGGGGATCGGGCGACCCACGGGCTGAGGTGGCCTGGGGATCCGGGATCATCGGACTCACCCTGCTCATGCCCATCGTCGGATGGGCCCTCACCGCGGCGCTCTGGCTGGGCGGTACGGGCGCCGCGCTTGGGTCAATATTGCGAATCGGGACGTATCGACCTCTGGGGGTGCGGTGAGGCATGCGCGCGATCGCGATCGTCCTTGCAGCACTTGCGCTCGCGGCCGGGCTGGACGCTGGGTGGAGTGCGGCCCAGGTGCCTCCGGCGTCCGCTGAGAGGACGCCCGGTCCCGCGGCGCCGTGGGCCTGGCACCGAGCCGCGGCCAACCCCATCTTGAAGCCGGCGCAGATTCCCGCGCGCGCCGGCGCGTTGTATTTCGTCGTTGGTGACCCGTCGTTGATGTTCGATGAAGACCGGTTCAAGATGTGGTTCGGCTACGGCGGCCTCGACGACGTCAAGGATGAGCGCAGCGTGCGCGTCCGCACGGCGTACGCGGAATCCACCGACGGCCTGAGGTGGACGATGATCATGGCCCCCGCCTTGGATGCCGGCTCCGGGTGGGATCTCACGAATACGGAAACCCCCTCGGTCCTGAAGGACCCGAGCCTCCCCGCCGGGCATCCGCGCAAGTACCGCATGTATTACTCGGGACTGGACCGCGCCGTCGAGCAGGCGCCTTTCGAGCAGCTCTTGCGGATCGGGATGGGCTATGGGATCGGGCTGGCGTTCTCTCCAGATGGCCGGACGTTCACGCGCCTTCCGGCGTCTGAATCGCCGCATGGCGCCGCCGGACTGGTCCTCAGGCCGAACCCGCCCGTCGTGGATCGGGACGCCTGGGATTTCATCCACGTCGCCGATCCCCACGTGCTCGTGCGGGACCGCGTGTACCATTTGTGGTACACGAGTTTCGCGCGGGAGCACCGGACTAACCGCACGTATCTGACGATCGCCTACGCGACCTCACCCGATGGCATCCGCTGGACCAAGCACGGGCACGTCATCAAACCCGACCAGACCTGGGAGAGCGCACGCGCAGAGCCCCACGTCGGCCGCCCCTATGTCCTATGGACCGGCGCCAGGTTCGAGATGTTCTACGATGCGGTGGACGCCACCAGCACAGGCAGGCCCGGAGAGAGCTCCGCGGGCGTGGGGTATGCCCAGTCGGCGGATGGGAAGAATTGGAGTAAGGGCGGCGCACCGATCTTCGTGACGAATCGAGGTCGCGGCGAACGGGCGGGCATCATGATCGGCACCGCGGTGCTCTTGAAGGAGAGCACTTACCGGATGGTGTATGGAGGGTACGATCCGGACGAACACCACACGGTCTTCAATCTGGCCACGGCCCCGGCAAGATAAGGCGGGCCGTGCGACGAGCGGATCAACCGGTGAGCGGAATGGCGGTGCGGGGTCTGGCGGTTGTCGTGGCCGGCGCGATTATGGCGGCCGTCGCTATCGCGCCGGCGGCGGCCGACGAGGCCCTGCTTCGGCGGGCGTTCGAGGCATTCTTGCACTCCGCCGACGAATTGCGGATCGAAGCGATTCCAGACCTGTATGACGGCGGATACGCGCGGGTCACCGTGATCGGTCGCCGCGTCATGCTCACGCAAGGGCTTCGTGTTGACGAGGCCATGATCAATCTCGTCGGTGTGAGCCTCGACCCTGAGGCCCTGCGCGCGGGGAAGCTTCGAGTCCTCGATGCCCGCGACAGTGCCATGCAGGTCCGCGTGCTGCTCCGGAGCCTGGAGGAGCACTTCAACGCCGGCACGTCAAAGGTCATGCGGGACCGCCTCGGCAGCAGTAGTCCGACGCAAGACATCCGGCTCTGGACCGAGGAGGGCTACCTTCTCGGTTCGGGCACGGTCATGTTCCGTGGGTCGCTCAGGCGGATGCGGATGAAAGGGTTCTTCGCGGTCGACGGCACGACCGAAATCTACTTTTACATCGAAACGCTGCATGCCGACGGGCTGCCGATGCCCGTCTCGGTGATCCGGGAAGTAGAGCGGCGGATCAATCCCGTCGTCCATCAGCGCGATTGGCCGGTGACGTTCAAGATCCGCTCGGTGCGTCTGGACGCGCAGGGCCTGACGATCAGCAGTCGGCCCGACGCCGCGGCGCCCGGACAGACAGGCGGCTCCCCGCCCACGCTCTCGCCCTAACCGCTTCCCGCCTCCTACGATCCAACAGCCGCAGGCCTCTCCGCCGATCAAGGTGAAGGGACCAGCGGTGGATGAGTAGAACACCTCCAATCCACCGTCGCCCCATAAGCGAAGAAAGAAGAGAATAGTTAAAGAATAGTTGCGGAGAATCTCCCGCAAACCTCCGCGCGAGGGAGGCGTGCGAGATGATGTCGCCGCAGATCGAGGCTCGGACGAAATCCGGAAGCCAATAGGCGAGAGGAGGTGAGAGCGATCCTCGAATGGCGTTGCCACCATTACGAGGACACCTGGGTGCATTCCCGCACGCCTGCTTCACATCACATGCCGGAGGTGATAGAAGCGTGAAGCGCAAACTCCCACTGGCGATTCTTGCCCTGGGTCTGGCCGTGGTCCTCCTGCTCAACCCCGGGGGACTGGTCGCCTCGGATCACGACGACGGCGAGAACGACCACAAAGCCCGAGCCCTGAACCTGACCGACCTGTACGCGTTCCGCGAGAAGGACCAGAATCCGAACGCCGGAGTGCCGGAGGGCGACCTGGTCTTCGTCATGAACACCAACCCCAGGTCCGTGGCCCGGCAGCAGTACTACTTCAGCCACAACGCCCGATACAACTTCCATGTAACGCGCGTTGCGAACAAGAACGACGCCGCGACCGGCCGCAAAGACCTGACCCTCTGGTTCAAGTTCCGCGAGCCGCAGGGCAACCAGCAGGTCATCAACGTCATCCTCGACGATGGAGAGGGCCGTTCCGTCGTCACGCAGACGGTCTCGGGCGGCCCGATCCTGACGACCCCGGTCAACGGCCCGGCCGACCGGCCCCCGATCGTCAACCAGATCGACATCCGTGGGCACAAGGTCCGCGTCTACGCCGGCCTTCGGGAGGATCCGTTCTTCTTCGACGTCGAGCAGTACTTCCGCGTTCGCGCGGGCGCGCTCGGCATCGGTCCCGCGGCCGGTTTTCGCAGCCCCGGCCTGGACTTCGCCGCCGGGTACAACGTCAACGCTGTGGTCGTCAGCGTACCGCTGGCGCTCCTGCAGGGGACGAGCAAGGCCACGGTGTTCGACGTCTGGGAGACCATCGATTTCAAAGGGAAGCAGGTCGAGCGGCTGGCCCAGCCGGCCATCAATGAAGGCCTGATCTTCACCAACGACTTCCTCAACACGCTCAACGCCGTCGGGCCCGACTGCGAAGCCGACGCCCTGGCCGGCCGCGAGCCGTGCGCCAGCGCGGCCGCACCGATCCTGGCAGAGGCGATCCGGACGCTCCGGGCAGTAGGCAACTCTCAGGCCCAAGCCCTAGCGATCGCGCTCGCCTTCCTTCCCGACGTCATGCGCATCGATACCACGCAGCGGAGCGGCTACGCGCGCGCGGCGAACACATCTGGACGACCCATCACCGGGCGCCTGCTCCTGGATGATGTGATCGACATTACGCTGAGCGTCGTGGCGGCCAACCTGCCGCCGGCGTTCCGAACCGACAACGTCTCGTACAACGGACCCAACCTGGGCGGCACGAGGCACAAGCCCCTGCTGCCAGCGTTCCCGTTCCTGGCGCCACCGAACTAGTCGAAAGGGCGAACGGCGGCGCCCGGTGAGTGACCGAAGGAACAAGCCCGGGCGTCGCTCGTCCCCTCCATCAGCGGGGGATGAAGGCGTGAGTAAGGGACCGACGTCTTTCCGTGTCATCGTGGTAGCGACGGTAGCACTCATCGCAGCGCTGCTGGTGCTCGGTCTGCCCGTGCTGCGCCACCTGACCGGCGGCGACGCGAGCGTGGCCGGAGTCGAAGCCTACCGCTACCGCTTCGAGCGCGCGACCCGGGGCAGCGTGACGCGGGCGCTCGAGCAGGAGATCGCATTCTATCAGGAGCGTATCGCGCGCGATCCTCAAAGCGGGCTCAATCTTGCCCTGCTCGGGGCTACCTACCTCAGAATGGCCCGTGCGACCGGCAACCTCAGCTGGTACCTGCTCGCCGAGCAGGCGGCGCGCCGCTCGATCGCCAACCTGCCCTTCTCCAACGACGGCGCCGTGGTTGTGCTGGCAAAAGTCGCAGAGGCGCGGCACGACTTCAAGGAGGCAATCCGGCTGGCCGGCCGGGTCAGCGCGCAGGAGGATGCCCTCGCGATCGTCGTCACCGCGGGCCTGGGGGCCGGCGACGTCGCGACCGCCGAGCAGGCCGCCGACGCCATGGTGAAGCGCACGCCGACACTGGGGAGCCTCACGCTGCGCGCATTGGTCTACGTCGCCAGGGGCAAAGATGACGAGGCGGTGGTGGACTTCCAGCGGGCAATCGCCGCCGAAGAACCCGGCGAAACCGGAGGATCGGCGCTGGCCAGAACATTGCTGGGTCGGCTCCATGCGAGGCGTGGGCGCCTCGATCTTGCGCGGTCGCTCTACTCGGAAGCCCTGCGCATTCTGCCGCAGCATCCCCTAGCGCTGATCCAGCTCGCCGAACTCGAGACCCGCACCGGCGCGTACCGCTCGGCCGAGCGGCACCTCTCGCAGGTAGGCACAATCTCGGCGTCTCCGAACATCTACGATCACGCCGTCCTCCGCGGCATGGGGCGCCTGAAGGTTCTTCAAAATGATAGCGCAGCGGCGAGTGACCTCTGGGATCAGGCCGAGACACGGTTGCGTAGAGATGTCGCCCAGGGTACCTTCGGCCACCGCCGAGAACTCGCACATCTTCTATTGGAACGCGGGCGTCCCGGTAACGCGGAAGAGGCGTTGACGCTGATGCGGGCCGAGGTTCGGACCCGCCGCGATGCCGAGACCCTGAGCATTCTGGCCTGGGCGCTATCGCTCAACGGCCGGCCGGCGGAGGCCCGTGAGGCGATGCGCGATGCGCTCAGCTGGGGCGTCCGAGATGCTGGGTTGTTCTATAGGGCCGGCCTGATCGAGCAGGCGCTGGGCAACCGCGCGCAGGCCGAGGCCTTCTTCGAGAAGGCGCGGACCACAGATCCGAGGTTTGATCGCCAGACCCGCCGCGCGCTCGGCGTGGAACCCTGAGGGAACGATGCGGATCGCGATACGGTCGATGCGAACACCCCTTGGCGCGGTCCTCCTTGGTCTGATCGCGATGCTATCTTCCGTGCACCCCGCCGACGCTCACTGGGCGGACCTTGCAGTTGCCGAGATAGTGGTGGAGCAGTCGAGCGTGCAGATGATTCTCGTGTTCCCCACCGGCCTGATAGCATTGGCCGACCGCGATAGGGATGGCCGGCTCTCGCCGGAAGAGGTGCGCGCACAGCGGGACGTTCTCACGACGGCACTGAGGGAGCGGATCGTCCTCAGGGACGGAGAGCAGGTGGGCGCCCTCACGATCGAGCCCACGGCTTCCGCTCCTTCCGGTCTGGCCGCCGCGCCAGGGGGCCACAGCACCCTGATGCTCACGTTCGGCTGGCCCCGCCCTCTTCGAAGCCTGACGATCCGCTACGGCCTGTTCCTGCCCGGCGTCCCAACCGCCAGCTGTCTGACGACGATCATGCGGGACGGCAAGATTCAGACATTTGTATTCACGCCGGCCGCTCGAGAGGTCTCGTTCGACTACGAATCCTTCCCGGCGCGTTTCGGTCGCATCCTGCGGACCGCGGGAGCAGGCGTGGTCAGTCCGCGTGGCCAAGGCCTCCTGGGCCTGCTCGCGCTCCTCGCAGCCATGGGCGGCCTGGCGAGGGCTCGGCAACTCCGCTCTGCGCGAATGGAGGATTACCCATGAGAAGAGGATGGCTCGGAGCGGTCCTGGCCGCGTGCAGCATCCCGCTGCTGCTCGCCGCGCCCCTCCTGGCGCACCCGCTGGGCAACTTCTCGATCAACCGCTACACGGCTATCGAGGCGCGGTCGGACGGCGTGTTCATCCAGTACGTGGTGGATCTGGCCGAAGTACCGACGTTTCAGGAGACTGCCCACCTAGCAGGGGATGAAATGGAGCCCCATCTGGCGCGGCGCGTCAGTCAGTGGCTGCCGGGACTGCGGATGACGGCCGACAGCGCCGCGGTCCCACTCATTCCGACGGCGGTTCGGGTCACGTGTCTGGAGGGCGCCGGGGGCCTCCCGGTCCTGCGGATCGAGGCCGACCTGATCCCACGCCTCACCGCCTCTGCCGGCGGCGCCCCCTCGCTGCGCTTCGTCTACCGGGATACGAACTTCCCGGACCGCGCCGGCTGGAAAGAGATCGTCGTGAGCGGCCCCGCGGTGCTGACTTCCACGGTGGCGGCACAGGATCGCGGCACCAACGCCCTGCGAGTCTATCCCCAGAAACTATTGAATGATGCTCCTCCCAGCATCGTGGAAGCCATCTTTGAGGTGCGGCTCAACGGTACTCGTCTTGCGGCTCCTCGCGTCAGTGCGACTCCTGGGATGACATTCGATCTGACACGTTGTCGCAGGCAGGCTACTGCCGGCACGACGGCCGGCTCCGCCGGTCCCCGGTCCGGCTCCGAGACGACAGCGTTCGGGACTCTGTTTCGGCAGCTGGCCGGAGGACGGCTGGATCCCGGCCTCCTGACCGTCGCGCTTTTGGGAGCCTTCCTGCTGGGCGCATACCACGCCCTAACGCCCGGTCACGGCAAGACCATCCTCGCTGCATACTTCGTCGGGTCGCGCGGAACGCCGGGGCAGGCCCTCCTGCTTGGGTTCGTGACGACCCTGACCCATACCTCGGGCGTATTTCTCCTCGGGTTGGCCACGCTGTTTGCGTCGCGGTTTATCGTGCCCGAACGGCTCTACCCGATCCTGAGCGGCCTCTCGGGCCTGATGCTCCTCGGCGTGGGCGGATCACTGTTCTGGCGCCGTCTCCGGACACTCAGGCAGGCAGGTCGCGGTACAGTCGTCACCCCTCACGAACACCATCGTCAGCACCATCACACGCACGGTCATCACGACCACGGCGAGCAGCACCTCCATGCCCACGGCCACACGCACGCACCCGCTGGCGATGTTCGGGCGCGAGACCTCATTGCGCTGGGCGTTACCGGAGGTCTCTTGCCCTGTCCCTCCGCCCTGGTCGTCATGCTGGCGTCGATTTCGGTTGGGCAGGTGGGCCTGGGCCTGGGCCTGATTACCACGTTCAGTGTGGGCCTGGCCAGCGTGCTGATTGCCGGCGGCCTGCTGATGGTCTACGTGCGATCGTTCATGGAGCGTGTGCTCAATCGCGGCGCACCGGGCGGCCAGGCTCCTTCACGATGGCTGGCTCTGGCCCGACCGGTTCTGCACCGGTTGCCGGTCGTTTCTGCAGCAGTCGTCGCCCTGCTCGGCCTGGTCATTATCCTCCAGAGCGGCATGTCGGTGGGGCTGGGGCGCTGAGGGAATCATGAGAGAAACAAGGAGGGGTCGAGTGTGGGCACGTCGGTAATCTCGGTGCTGTTGCTGGGCTTCCTGTTGGGCATCAAGCACGCGATCGAAACCGACCACGTCGCCGCGGTTGCGACGATCGCGAGTGAACAGCGGAGCATGTGGCGGGCCTCCCTCGTGGGCGCGGTCTGGGGGATGGGCCACACCGCTTCGCTGCTCGTGGCGGGTATTGCTGTGCTGGCCCTCCGACTGGCGATTCCCGAGCAAGTCCAACTAGTGCTCGAGTTCCTGGTCGGGCTGATGCTTGTCGGTCTGGGCGTACGGGCGATTCGGCGCGCCGTGAAGGCCGTGGTCATTCACCAGCACGAGCATGAGCATAGCGGCCCCTCCCACGCGCACCTACACGTCCACGTGGGCGGCGTTCAGCACCATGGCGGCCGGGCCGCGGTGCCGATGCGATCATTCTGGATCGGCCTGATGCATGGGCTCGCAGGGAGCGGGGCGCTGACTGTGCTGGTGCTGGCTACTGTCCCGTCGCTGTTGGTCGGCATCGTCTATGTCCTCATCTTCGGCGCGGGGTCCATCCTGGGGATGCTGGGGACGTCTGCGCTGATCGGGCTCCCGATGGCCCTGACGGCCGGCCGCTTCGGGACCCTGCACCTGCGCCTGCAGCAGGTCGCCGGTGTACTCAGCATCGGCGTGGGCGCCGTGCTGGCCTGGGAGACGCTGCGGTCCTTGATCGCGTAGGGCTTCGCTGGGCGGTACAGAAAAGCTCCGACATGGACGCGTATCTGACCGTCGCCGGCAAGAGGGAAGTCCGTCGCTACCAGACCCGACCGATTCCTGAGCCCGTGCTCACGCAGATTCTGGAGGCGGGACGGGCCAGCGGCAGCAGCCGCAACAAACAGCCCTGGCGGTTCATCGTTGTCACCGATCGCGCGAGGCTGCGCGAACTCGGTGGGCTGGTGAGCCGTCCGGCAAACGTGGCGGAGGCCCCGGTGGCGATCGTGGTGGCCATTACCAATCCGCGCGCCGCGTTCGACGCCGGCCGCACCGCGCAGAATATGATGCTCGCGGCCTGGAGTCTCGGCGTCGGCACGTGTCCCAACACGCCCACCGACGAGGCCGCGCTGAAGTCTGCCCTTGGGTTGCCAGGAGAGATGGCCGTGCCCACGGTCCTGTCCCTGGGCTATCCCGCTCCAGGTGAGCGGCGCCCACGGCGAAAGGCGGACGCGGCAGCGGTGCTTGGACGGATCAACCGGATGCCGCTCGGCGATCTCGTGTCTCGCGACCGCTACGCGAACTAGCCTCTTCATCCGCCTGGCCCGGGCTCGAAAGCGGCGTCGGCGCTGTGAGCGCTCTGAGCACTTCGGGGATGAGAATCCCGGCTCGCTTGGAGTCTCGTTGAGATTTACCCCCGATGGACGGGCCCTCTAACGCGGACCGCACGCGCGGTCGCGGCGGTCAGCGAAAGAAAACGCCGTTGCGCTCCCTGCCGAGCAGCGAATACACGTTCTTCGACGTCTGCGCCGGATCGGACGCGACCCGGAACTCGCCGGACTCGAACTGCCACTCGATCGTCGACCGGTTCTCTACGACCTGAGCAACGAACTTCTGTTGGGCGCTGCGCAGTTGTCTGCGCCTTCCGGCACCCGTCCACCGGACGGTGAACGACACGGTCGCGGGGATCGACGGGCCGTGATTGAGCGCGTTGATAATACTTTGCTGGTCCGGCATGGGGACCGCGGTCATGCGCATGGTGGCCGTCCCGCGCGCCACATTGGCCTGAATGCTCTCGGGCGGGACCGGCGTCGTCCAAAAGAGGCCATTGGGGGTGATGCCGGGATCGAGATCATGCTGCTGGCGGGAAGGGTCGACCTGACCCTCGTAGACATCGGGTCAGACGAAGCCAAACGTCCCCGTTGTACTCGTACCGTCTGCCCCGACGTATCTGCCCTTCATGAACCGCATGTCGGTCTCGTAGATCAGACGCTGCGGCGCGCCGCCGGCCAGCCGCGTCTTGGTGCAGGCTCCCCTGACGACGCTGAGGCCCACAACGCCATCGAAGTCGGTGATGGTCGACGGCTCCTTGCCCGGCTCGGGCAGGAACACGTGGAACACGCCCTTTGCAAAGGGCGCGGTGATGCCGCCGGGGATGGGCTTCGGCCCTCCCATGGGCGCAGCCTGGGCCAGCGCGGGTAGCCAGAATCTCGAGAGGACCGCGGCACCCGCCGCGCCCGCGGCGACTCCCAAGAGCCGCCGCCGGGTGAGGGTGTCGTAGGCGATGGGATCACGGCCAGAGCATCCCGGAGTACATCCTGTCGGAACCCTCATGGCTCACCCCCTCGATTGGGCCGGAGTGTTCGAAACAGGAAGCCGCCACACCTGCAATGACAGGCTCAAGACCACGATACGCTCGACACAGAAACACACGACACACGTGCCGAACATCCGTTCGCATAGGGAGAACCCTCCCCTGAGGGTACCTCCGCATCGGAGTGACGGTGCCTTCGGATTGACCGGTCTCTGGAATGAACAGGACAATTCAGAAGAGGACGCAATGGGATGGCTGTCTCGCGACGTTGGCTCGCAACCCTTGCCCTGGCGGCGGTTATCGCGCCCGGTGGCTACGTGTGGTTATCTGCCCGGCAGCCGTATGTGTTCCGCGGCGTCACCACGGAGTCACCTCCGGCAGCAGAGTTCACTCTCACCACGCACAGCGGAGCGCGCGCTCGCCTGAGCGACTTCCGGGGCAAGATCGTGCTGCTGTACTTCGGCTATACGTATTGCCCCGGCATCTGCCCGACGACGCTCGCGGAAGTCAACCAGGCGCTCAAGGCTCTGGATCCCCAAAAGGCCGCGCGCGTGCGGGTGATGATGATCTCGGTGGATCCGGAACGTGACACTCCGGAACGCCTTCGCTCCTACCTGGCCCACTTCAATCCCGCGTTCCTTGGGCTGACCGGCACGCCGCGGGAAGTTGCAGCCGTGGCCGCACGCTATGGCATCTATTTCAAAAAGGGCGAGCGGGTTGCCACAGGCGGATACATCGTGGATCACACGAGCATGGTGATCGTGGTGGATCAGGCGGGGGCTGTCCGTCTTCTCTTCCCATTCGGCACGCCGGTCAAAGATGTGTCGTCCGATCTGGACCATCTCGTGCAGTGAGTGGTCGAAAGCGAGTGGTCGAAAAGGATCGCATGTGAGAAAACTCCTGTCATGGTTCGTTTCGCTCAGCATGATCGCGGGCGTCGCGCTGCTCACGGCCGGCGCTGCTCGTAGGCCGCAGATTGCCGTGGAGGATGTCTGGGCGAGACCGCTTCCGCCCGTGGTCGAGTCAGGCGAGGTCTATATGGTCATCCGCAACACCGGGAGCGAACCGGACCGCCTGGTCTCGGCCCAGTCCCCGGCGTGCGGAATGATCGTGATGTTCCAGCGGTACCGAACGCCCCAGGGCGCGATGAGCATGCGGTCAACGGGACCGATCGAGGTACATGCAGGCCAGCGGGTGGAGCTGAAAGTCGATGGGCGTCACCTGATGTGCATGGAGAAGAAGCAGGAATTCAAAGCGGGTACCCAGCTTCCGCTCACGCTGAAGTTCGAGAAATTCGGGGACGTACGCGTGCAGGTCACCATCAAGGCCCGCTGAGTCGGGCCGTGAAGGGGGAGCGAACCATGAAGGCTGGCAAACTCAGCGCATGGCGCGTGCAAGTGATGTGGGCAATCGGCGCGATGGCTGCGGTCCTGTTGTTGAGCGCCGCAACGGCTGAAGCGCCGGCTGCCGAGCCGCTGAAGGTCGGTGGGCTGCCTGTCACTTGCAACCTTACGCTCCCCGTTGCCTGTCATGCCCTCCAGAATGCTACCAAAGCGGGACAGACGATCGTCGGAAGCCCCGCTGAGTACCTCAAGTTCACCGGCTGGCCGGAACTCAAGGAGTCATTGATCGCGGGGCGAGTGAAGGTCGCCTACTTCCTGGCTCCGCTGGCGATGGAACTGGCCGACAAAGGCATCCCGGTGAAGGTCGTGGCGCTTGGCCACCGCTCCGGCGCCGTGGTCATGGTCAAGACCGACGCTGCCATCAAGAGCATGAAAGACCTCAAAGGAAAGAGGATCGCCATTCCCAGCCGGTTCGCCGTGGACTATCTCTTCGTGCGGCGGCTCCTGAGACAGAATGGCATGTCGGCAGCGGATGTGCAATTTGTGGAGATGAACCCACCGGACATGCCGGCGGCCCTCTACGCCGGGGCGGTGGCGGCGTTTGCGACCGGCGAACCGTTTGGTGCGGTGGCGGAGATGGCCGGATACGCCCGGCCCCTGTACATGACCCGGAACGAGTGGCCCAATTACATCTGCTGCGTCTTGACGGTCCGGCAAGAGCTCATTGACGAGGATCGCGCCCAGGTCCAGCAGCTCGTGAACTATGTGATGTCGGCAGGAATATGGCTGCAGGCGTCGCAGAGCAACCGCAACCTGGGCGCTGACGTGGCGGCGGGCCCGCGCTACTTCAACCAGAAACCCGAAGTCCTCAGGTTCGTCATGAACAATCCGCCCGACCGGGTGACGTACGGCGATCTGTGGGTCATCCGAGCCGAGTTCGAGGAGCTCATGGGGCTCGCCCGCGAGGCCGGCATTATCTCGCGCCGTGTCCCGTACGAGAAGTACGTGGACGAAAGCTTCGTCCGCAACTTCAAACGGGTGGTGATCAAGATTGACAGGTAAGACGGGGATCCTGGCCCCTGCCGGTTTGATCGTCCTGTTGGTGGCTCTGTGGTGGGGAGCCGTCGCCGCCGGCGGGAGCGTGATCATCCCCACGCCGGGGCAGGTAATCCTCGGGATAGGGGAACTCGCGCGGCAGGGGGTGCTCTTCCAGCACGTGATGGCCTCGCTCTTCCGCGTGAGTGTCGGCTACCTGCTGGCCGTCGCCCTTGCCATTCCGCTCGGCCTCGTGATGGGACGCGTTGGCAGCATCTATGCGGCCGTCAACCCGGTGATTCAGATCCTCCGCCCGATCTCGCCCATCGCCTGGATCCCCCTGGCGATCCTGTGGTTCGGCGTGGGGGATGTGTCCCCCGTGTTCTTGATCTTCCTGTCCTCCTTCTTTCCCATGGTGGTCTACGCGACCGCCGGCGTGCATACCATCGACCGGCAGTACATGCGGGCGTCCCAGAACTTCGGGGTCTCCGGATTCAAATTGCTCCGCCTCGTCATCTTGCCCGGGGCGCTCCCGCAGATCATCGTGGGGATGCGGATCAGCATCGGCGTGGCATGGCTGGTGGTGGTGGCGGCGGAGATGATCGCGCTCTCGGCGGGCCTCGGGTTTCTCATCATGGACTCCCGCAATGCCGGAAACCGCTATGACCTCGTGGTGGCCGGGATGGTCATGATCGGGGTAATTGGGCTCATGCTGGACACCCTGATGCGGCGCCTCGAGCGGCTCAAAATGGTACAGTGGCGCTATGGCCGATAAGGTTATCGTCCGCGGCCTCTCCAAAGCGTTCCCGACCCGGCTGGGTCCGCTGTCCGTGCTGGAAGGGATCGACTTCTCTGTCGCCGAGGGAGAGTTCGTCGCGATCGTCGGCCCAAGTGGTTGCGGCAAGACCACACTGCTGAACATCATCGCCGGGTTCGACCGGCCTGACCGGGGCGAGGTGATCGTAGACGGGATGCCGGTGAGAGCGCCGAGTCCCCGGGGCATCGTGATGTCGCAGCAGGGGTCGGTCTTCCCTTGGCTCACGGTCCGAGGAAACCTGACGTTCGGTCTCGATGGTCAGCCCGAGGTTGAGCGCCGCCGCATCGCCGACCACTACATCACACTTGTGGGCCTCCAGGGGTTCGAGGGGGCGTTCCCCTTTGAGCTGTCTGGCGGGATGCTCAAGCGCGTAGAGGTGGCGCGCGCCCTCGCCGTGCAACCAGAGATTCTTTACATGGATGAACCACTCGCGGCGCTCGATGCGCTGACCCGGTTTCGGATGCGGCTCGAACTGCTCCGGATCCTCTCCCGTGAGCGTCACACCAGCCTGCTCGTCACCCATGACGTGGAAGAGGCCATCCACCTGGCGGATCGCATTCTCATCCTGTCTGCCCGGCCCGCGAAGATCGTGACCGTCCTCAGCGTGCCCTTCCCTCACCCCCGCAAGCTGTCGAGCCCCGAAGTGGTGGCGCTCAAGGAGCAGATCCTGCGAGAGCTAGGCGTTGAGGC
>JBQTJP010000015.1:0-2058 GCA_052386995.1 Armatimonadota bacterium | reverse complement strand
AAGCGTCACCCGTATCCGGAGCAGTAATCGGAGGAGGTCAGCGACGGCGTTTGCGCCCAACCGGCCTCCGGAGGTTTTGGAGAACGCCCGGGCGGTTTCGTGCGATCCAGTTCTCCGCGGTTTCACTCTCGACCTGGAAGATATCTTCGCGTAAGGTCAGCATCATACGCCACCACATCTCTGTTGCAGACTGTATTATTATGTGATACATTTGACGTAGACTATGATACGTAAGGTCACGCGGCTCAACGTCCGTTCCGGCTCGGGTCTGGAAACGCTATTTGGCTCCAGGACGCGGGCAAGGCTTCTAACCCTTTTCCTCACCCGCCACGCCGAGGACTACTACGTTAGAGAGCTCGCGCGGCGCGTCGGACTGTCGCTCCGGGCGATTCAGCACGAACTGGCCAGGCTGGAGCAAATGGGCCTGGTACAGAGCCGCAGGCGCGGACGCGAGAAATTCTATCAGGCAAACGCGGGCCATCCGCTCTACCGCAACCTGAGGAGGTTGGTCAGAAACGTGGCCGACAGGCGTCGCGACTTCACAAAGGCAGGCAACCTTCACGCTAATATCGACGTCGGAATGCTCAGGCGCGATCCCGTGCTGTCCGAGATCATCCGGCGCCTGATCGAGGCTTATCAGCCTGAGCGAATTTACCTCTTCGGGTCCAAGGCACGTGAAGAGGGGAGCCCGGACAGCGACTACGATCTTCTGGTGGTCGTTCCCGATGATGCATCGCCCGAACGCCGGCGCAGCCGGCTGGCGTATGAACGACTGTGGGGGACAGGTGCCGCGGCCGATGTGTTGGTGTGGACGCGGTCGGACTTCGACAGTCGCCTGCACCTGAAGGCTTCACTACCGGCGACGGTTACTCGAGAGGGAAGACTGCTGCATGCCGCATGATCCTGCGCGCCTGGCCGATACACGGGGCTGGCTCATCAAAGCCGCGCAGGACCTTCGCGCCGCGGATCTGGGACTCTCGGCGAGTCCACCGCTGGCAGCCGATGTGGTCTTCCACTGCCAGCAGATCGCGGAGAAGGCCTTGAAAGCGTTTCTCGCCTGGCATGATCGTCCATTTCGAAAGACGCACGACCTCGGGGAACTGGGCCAACAGTGCGCTGCCATCCAGCCGGTCCTTGAGCCGGTGCTCCGCCGCGCCGCAGTCGTTACCGAGTACGCTTGGAAGTTTCGCTACCCCGGTGAACCGCACGAGCCGTCGCGGGAAGAGGCGGCAGGGGCTCTTGCCACAGCGCGGGAGTTGCACGCCGCGATTTTTGCCCGGCTTCCCGTCGAGGTGACACGTGTACTTGAGTGACGTTATCCCTGCGTCGCTCTGAACCTGTAGCCAGAGCCAACTCCGACTTCCCCTGCAAAGGAACCCGTGAGCCGATGAGCATGATGGGACATGGTAAAATCTGGTCACGCTGGATCAGGAGGCGTGCCGTGGCGATCAGCCTCAAACTCGCCGCTCCTCCGAGCGACGAGGAAATCCTCGAACTCTCCGAGCGCAACCCCGCGTATCAGTTCGAGCGCACCGCCGCCGGAGAGCTGATCGTGACGCCCACCGGCAGCGCCGGGGGACGGCGGGACTTGGCCCTGAGCGCGCAGCTCGACACGTGGGCCGAAGCGGATGGCCGAGGAGTGGCGTTCGGCTCGTCTACTGGATTCCGTCTGCCCGACGGTTCCTTGCTCTCACCGGACGCATCTTGGGTGCGCCGCGAGCGTTGGGAGGCGCTTACCGTCGAGCAGCAGGAAGACTTCGCGCCATTATGCCCGGATGCGGTTTTTGAGATTCTTTCACGTAGCGACACGCTGTCGGATCTTCGAAAGAAGATACGGGTGTACCTCGCGAATGGTGCCCATCTTGCCGTGCTGATTGACCCACAGCGCCGCGCAGTAGAGATTTACGCGCCAGCTCGGGAACCACAGATTCTGGATTCGCCCGAATCGGTTTCGTTTGACCCTGTTCTCCCTGGCTTCACCCTTACCCTGGGACGCATCTTCTCATAGACCACGAGATTCACCGGTTCCATCAAGTACGGCCCGAGCCCGGCGATCTT
>JBQTJP010000014.1:0-3057 GCA_052386995.1 Armatimonadota bacterium | reverse complement strand
GTGAAGCGCTACGCCGATCAGATGAGCCGCGAGCTGGACGTGGTGATCGGACGGACGTCCGTGCCCCTCGACGCGCGGAACACCGCGGTCCGCGGGGGCGAGTCGGCGCTGGGGAACTTCATCGCGGACGTCATGCGCCGCGCGGTCGATGCGGATGTCGCCATCACCAACGGCGGGGGCATCCGCACGAACGCGCTGTTTCCGGCCGGCGAGATCAAGCGGCGCGATGTCGTCGCCTGGCTGCCCTTCGGCAACGTCATCGTGAAGGCACGCCTGTCAGGTGAGGCAATCCGTGCGGCCCTCGAGAACGGCGTCAGTCAGGTCGAGGCGCAGGGTGGGCGCTTCGCCCAGGTGTCGGGGCTCACGTACACGTACAGCCGCGGCCGCCCAGCGGGCTCGCGCATCACGTCGGTGTCAATTGGTGGCCGGCCGCTCGATCCCGCCGCGCTCTACACCCTCGCGACGAACGACTTCATGTTGAATGGCGGCGATGGGTACGCGACGATCAAGGCCGGTGAGGTCATTATCAGCGCCGCCGGCGGCCCCGTGATGGCGAACACCGTAGTAGACGCGATCCGCCAGGCAGGCACGATCGCGCCACGCGTGGAGGGCCGGATCACGGCCGTGCCGTAGGCGCGGGGCCGAAGCACTACGAGCCGAGCGCCGCCAGCACCTCGGCGACGTGCCCGTCGACCTTGACCTCCGGGAAGACGTGCGTGATGATCCCGCGCTCGTCGATGATGAAGGTCGTCCGTTCTGTCCTCATGACGGTCTGGCCGTCTCGTACCCGCGGCTTCCACACCCCATACGCGGTCACAATGGCCTTGTCCTCATCGCTGAGCAAGAGAAAGGGCAGCCCGAACTTCTGCTTGAAGGCCGCGTGCGAGGCGACGCTGTCGGGACTGACACCCAGCACGACCGCGCCCTTCGCCTGGACGGCCGCCGTATTGTCGCGGAAGTCGCAGGCTTCGCGAGTGCAGCCCGGCGTGTCGTCCTGGGGATAGAAATAGAGCACGACCTTCTTGCCGCGAAGGTCTCGCAGCGCCACCGTCGCTCCGGCGTCGGTCTTTGAAGTAAACTCCGGCGCCGGGTCCCCTACCTCAGGCATCGTCCTTACCCCCTCCCATGCCCCGCGATATCCTCCAGTGCCGTCCGAAGCTCGGGCCAGCGGAACCCAAACCCATGCTCCTGCAACTTTGCCGAGCTCACCCGCTGACCGGTCAGGATCACCTCATCCGCCACCTGTCTCAGAACCAGGCGCAGCGCGAACGCCGGGGCCGGGAGCACCGCGGGCCGGCGAACGACGGCGGCCAGCGTCCGCGCGAATTCTCGGTTCGGCACCGGCTGGGGAGCGACGACGTTGACTGCGCCTGCCAGTGTTGGCGTTCGAATCGCGGCGACGATCGCCGCAATCATGTCGTCCAGATGGATCCAGCTCCACCACTGCCGCCCGCTGCCAACCGGCCCTCCTAGTCCCAGACGAAAAATCGGCAGCAGCACGCGCATCACGCCACCGTCGCGCGCCAGGCTCAGTCCGAACCGTGTGCAGACCACGCGTGCTCCGGACGCCGTCGCGCGCTGCGCCTCCGCCTCCCAGGCCTGCGTGACCTCGGCGAGAAATCCCCGGCCCGGCGGCGACGACTCGGTGAGCATCTCGTCACCGCGATCGCCATAGTAGCCGATCGCCGAGGCTGAGACCAGCACGCCGGGCGGGACCGGCGCCTTCACCATGGCATCGGCGAGGAGGCGGGTGCTCCTGATACGGCTCTGCAGAATCTCGTTCCGCACGCGCGCGGTCCACAGCGCCGCGATGCCCCTGCCGGACAGATTCACAATGGCGTCGGCGCCGCTGATGTCCTGCGGGTCGAGCACTCCGGCGTCGGGGTCCCAGGACCGCTCGTCCCGTGCCTGCGCCGCGCGGCGCACCAGGCGTACCGCGTCAACACCCTCGACGCGCACTCTGGCCCTCAACGCGCGACCGATCATCCCTGATGCGCCGGCGATCACGACGCGTGGCATGACAGCCTAGTTCGGCGGGCCCGCCCACCTTTCCCCGTGGACATAGGATGCGCAAAGCCGGTGTTGAAATGACCGGGACGCAACGATGGATGTGCCCGCAGACTCTCCCGCCCACGAAGTGATTGCCGGGATCAAAGCGGTGCTCCCCCTGCTGATCGGCGCCGCTCCATTCGGCCTGATCTACGGCGTCGTGGCCACGGGCACGGGCATGCCGCCCGCAGCGGCGCAGGCGATGTCATTCGTGGTCTTCGCGGGGGCGGCCCAGTTCATCGCGGTCGGACTCCTCGGCGCCGGCGCGCCCACGGCAATAGTGATCCTGACGGCGCTTATCGTGAACGTGCGGCATGTGCTCTACAGCGCGTCGCTCGCTCCCTTCCTCACCCCATTGCGCCCGGCGTGGAAGTGGGCACTGGCCTTTTTGCTCACCGACGAGGCCTACGCGCTGGCGATCAGCCGCTACCGGCGCGACGTCGCGCGCCCCGATGCGCGGGGCCGCTCGCACGCGCATTGGTACGTGCTCGGCGCGGGACTGATGATCTACGTCGTCTGGCAGATGAGCACGGCCGTGGGCATCGTGCTCGGCGCGCAAGTGCCGGCCGCATGGGGGCTCGACTTCACGCTGCCTTTGACCTTCATCGGCCTGCTCATTCCCGTCCTCATCGATCGGGGGTCGGTGGGCGCCGCGCTTGTCGCGGGGATTGTGGCCATCGTTGCCGCGGGGCTTCCACTGCGGCTGGGACTCGTGGTGGCTGCGCTCGCAGGCGTCGCGGCCGGGCTGACGTTGGATCGATCACGTTCCCAGGCGCCGCAGCCTCCGCTGACGTGAAATGACCTCACCCGGTCTGTGGATGGTCATCATCGCCATGGGCGTCATGACCTACGCCCTGCGCCTCTCGATGATACTGCTGTTTGACCGGGTGGCGATGCCTGACGTGATCCGCCGGGCGCTGCGTTTCGTCCCACCGGCCGTGCTGTCGGCCCTCGTCGTGCCTGCGCTCCTGGCGCCAGACCCTGTACGCCACATGGCGATTGACTATG
>JBQTJP010000013.1:0-3303 GCA_052386995.1 Armatimonadota bacterium | reverse complement strand
CCAGGGTGCCGGTCAGCAGTCCGCCGGCCTCATCGTAGACGACCTGCTCGAGGAGACCCCAACCGATGCCCTGCGCGACCCCACCGATCATCTGCCCTTCAACTGCGGCCGGATTGATCGCGAATCCAACATCTTGTGCCACGACGTAGTCAAGAATCGTGACCGCACCGGTCTCGCGGTCGACGCGGACGCGTACCAGGTGGCCGGCGAATCCCGGTGACTGCCGGGTGACCACGGTCGAACCGACTCCAAACACCGGCGCGTACTGGGCCCCAAAGCGCATGCTCATCGACGCGATCTCGGCGAGCGGAAGCACGACCGCCGGCGTCCCCTTAACACGGACCTGCCCGTCCATAATCTCGAGATCTTCGGCGCGCGCCTCCAGATGCTTCGCCGCAATCGCCAGGATCTGCCGCCGAGCATCCTCGGCCGCCAGGCGCACTGCGCTCCCGACCGTGTAGGTGATCTTGCTGCCGCCGGACATCCCGGAGTAGGGCGCCTGATTTGTGTCGGCCGTCGTCACGCGGACTTTGTCGGGCGCCACGCCCAAGAGTTCGGCGGCGATCAGGCGCATCGTGGTCGCCGTCCCAGAGATGTCGACCGCGCCCATGATGACTTCGAACGTGCCATCGGTATTCGCGCGGATGCACGCCGACGCCGACTCGATGCCGCCGGGCCAGCCCCCGATCGCCACGCCGATGCCTTCGTCGGGTCCCGGATGCTTGCGACGGACCGGATGAGCATCCAGCGCTTCAAGCACCTGTTTGAGGCCCATCTTTGGCCAGGGTCTGCCGTTTGGCATCAGATCACCCGGCGCCGAGGCGTGGCGCAGACGGAACGCGATCGGATCGATGCCGAGCTTCGCGGCGAGCTCGCTCATCGCCGACTCGATGACAAACGTGGCCTGCGTGGCACCGGGCGCGCGGTACGCGCCCACGACCGGCTTGTTCGTCAGGACGTCGAGGATCTCGATGGCCAGGTTGGGAAAGCGATAGTATCCACCGAGCAATAGCCCGGTCACGCCGACCGGCGCTCCCGGTTTGCATCCCGAATCGAAGATCAATGTCGCTCGCAGCGCGACGAGCGCCCCGTCCTTCGTGGCGCCGAGCTCGAGTTCGGTGCGAGAGGCGGGCCCGGGCTCGGTGGTCAGAAAATCTTCCATCCGTGTGAGGACGAGGCGCACCGGCCGGCGGGTCACCAGCGCGAGCGCGGCGGCGAGCGGTTGGTGGAGCAGGATCTTGCCCCCGAACCCTCCGCCGACAGTCATCGGAACGACCCGGACCTTTGCCTCGGGCAGCCCCAGGATCCTCGCGGTCTCCTTACGCACGTAGAACTGTCCCTGGGTCGAGGTGTAGAGCGTCAGCTCGCCCGTCACCGGGTCGACGGCGGCCACGGTCGCGTGCGGCTCTATGTACCCCTGGTGGATACGAGAGGTCGAGTACGTGCGCCGGACGACCACCTCTGCTGTTCGCAGGCCTTCCTCGACGTTACCGCGGGAGAACGAGACGCGATTGGCGACGTTGCTGGGTTTCTCGGCTTTCTTCTCCTCGACCGTGACGGTTGCGTGTGCCTGCGCGTCGCCTTCATCCGTCTGTGTGGACGCACGTACCAGGGGCGCATCTTCGCGCATCGCGTCCTCGATCGTCAGGATCGGGGGGAGCGGGTCAAACTCGACCGCACCGCGCAGCGCCTCGAGCCCGTCGGCGGCGGTCTCCCCGGTGTCTCCGAGCACGACAGCGACCGGCTCTCCCGTGTACGATGTCTGATCCCCCGCGAGCAGGCCCCGCGCGCCGTGACCCAATCGGGCCAGGTCGTCAGCGGTAATCACAGCGGCGACTCCGGGCGTGGCCAGCACGGGCCCGCGGTCGACCCGAATGATCCTCGCCTTCGGATGCGGACTGGTCAGCACCCGCGCGTGCAGCATCCCAGGCAACCGGAGGTCCTCGGTATAGCGGACGCTGCCGGTGATCTTCTCGAGTCCTTCCATGCGCTTGTGGGCCTTGCCGATAACGGCCATGCGGATTGCACGCTCCTGGATGAGGTTCTGGTAACTTCGTCACCGGGGCCCGTTGTCCCCGTCGGCATCCCCGCGTATGATGCAGACGAGAGCCGTCAAAGGAGGGAGTCCGCATGGCCCGCCCGGCACGTCAGGACATCGATGCCCCGCCCGGCGAGGAGCGGCGCTGGGACATCGAGGGCTACGAGCGGATCGATGCCGCCTGCCTGGAGACTTTTGCGTACGAGTATCCCGGCAGCAACGCCGTTGTCGAGATTGCCACCGATGAGTTCACGGCTGTTTGCCCCTGGTCGGGGTTGCCCGATTTCGGGCGCCTCAAGGTCCGCTATGTCCCCAGGGAGCGCGTGCTCGAGCTCAGGTCGTTCAAGTACTATCTCCATTCGTACCGGAATGTCGGCATCTATCAAGAGCACGCCGCCAACCGGATCCTCAACGACCTGGTCGCCGTCACCAGGCCGGCGTGGATGGAGATCGAGCTGGATTACAACGTGCGCGGTGGGGTGCACACGACGGTCAGCGTCCGGTGGCCTCGGGATGACAGCGCTCCCACGATAAAGTAGTGGCGTCCAGCCTCACCGCCCCTTCCTTGCGCCGCGACGGCTGGCTCTATCTCGTTCTCTTCATCGGCTCCATCTGGCTGGCCAACTATCTCGTAAGCCGCGTCGGCGTGGTCTGCCCCCCGCAGAGCCCGTGCCTCATTCCCGTCTGGCCGGGGATCATGGCCCCGTCGGGAGTGCTGGCGATCGGCGCGAGCTTCACGCTGCGCGATCTCGTGCAGCGGCGACTCGGGCGAGCCGTGACGATTGCCGCTATTGTGATCGGGGCCTCGTTGTCCGCGCTGCTCTCCCCACGCCTGGCGCTGGCGTCTGGGGCCGCGTTTCTGCTTTCCGAGACGCTCGATCTGCTGGTCTATACGCCGCTTCAGGAACGTAACCTGATCGTGGCAACCCTGGCGTCGAATACCGTGGGCCTGGTGGCAGACTCGATCGTGTTCCTCTTCCTCGCCTTCGGCTCTCTTCAATTCATCGAAGGGCAGATTATCGGCAAGGCCTGGATGACGCTGCTGGCGCTTCCGTTCGTGGCGTACCTGCGCCGGCGCGATGCCGTTCGGACCGCATAAGCGCCATGCCCATGACCGGGGACGATCGCGAGAGCATCAGGCTGCTGCTGAAAAGCATCAACGATGCGTGGGTCAACGGTCGCACAGAAGACCTGACCGAGTACTTCGATGAGGACATGGTCATCGTCGCTCCGCGCTTCCAGGGAGTTGAGAAGGGCCGAGAGGC
>JBQTJP010000012.1:0-19159 GCA_052386995.1 Armatimonadota bacterium | reverse complement strand
CCTGCGGGCTTCAGTAGACTGGGGCCGTGGTGCTGGATCTGTTCGATACGCATCTCCATTTGGATGATGACGCGTTCGAGGTGGATGCCGACGGCGTGCTTGCACGGGCCCGCGCGGCCGGCGTGCTGGGCTTCATCACCGTGGGCACGTCACTCGCATCCAGCCGCCGCGCGATCGCGCTGGCCGAGCGGCACAGCGACGTCCACGCTGCCGTGGCGATTCATCCTCACAACGCGGCCGAGGCCACCCCGGAGGCGCTCGGCGACCTCGCGGCGATGGCACGCCACGCGCGGGTGGTCGCGGTCGGGGAGACCGGGCTGGACTTCTACCGCAACTTCGCTCCTCGCGACGCTCAGGCGAGCGCATTCCGCGCGCACCTGAGTCTGGCTCGAGACCTCGATCTGCCTGTGATCATCCACAATCGTGACGCGCACACCGAGGTGATGCACATTCTCGGCGAGGCCGCGCCCCGGCGGGTCATCATGCACTGTTTCTCGGGATCGCTGGAGGTCGCGCAAACATGTCTGGACCGCGGCTACTACCTGGGACTTGGCGGGCCGGTGACCTACCGCAACGCGCGGCGGGCCATCGAGGTGGCGCGGTTTGTCCCGCCCGATCGTCTGGTGCTTGAAACCGACGCTCCCTACCTGCCGCCCGAGCCGCACCGCGGCCGGCGCAACGAACCGGCGTACCTGTCGTTGATCGCGTGGGCGATCGGCCACGCGCGTGGCGTGTCGGCGGGCACCGTCGCCGAACTGACCACCGCCAATGCGCGCACGGTCTTTGGACTGGCCAAGCCGGTCGTCAGGGATTGACCTTCGCATGAGACCCGCAGCCATCATCCTGCTCCTGCTGACCGTCCTCCTGGCCATTCCCTCGGGTCTACGAGCGGCGCCGGCCGACGACGCGGAGATCAGCCTGGGCCGTCAGGGCGCCGCGGAGGTCGAGGCGCGCTTTCGGGTCGTCCGCGATCCGGCGGTCCAGGAGCGGCTGACGAAGATTGGCACCACCATCGCGGCCGTCACCGAGCGCCCACGCCTGCCCTACACGTTCAAAGCCGTTGAGCTCGACCAGGTCAACGCCGTCGCCTTCCCCGGCGGATTCGTCTACGTGACGACGGGTCTGCTGGGATTCGTGCGCAGCGACCACGAGCTCGCCGGGGTCATCGCTCATGAAATCGCGCACGCCGCGCACTCGCACGGGTTGGAGATGCAGCGGCGCGCCAACCGGGCGACCCTCATCACGATTCTCATAGCCGTGCTCACCGGTGACGCGCGGCTTGCGGCCGGCGCGCAAATCGTGGGCGGGGGCCTGCTGGCCGGGTATTCACGCGATCTGGAGCGCGACGCCGACCTCACGGCGATCGCGTACCTCACCAAGACGCCGTACAGCCCGGTCGGCGTGTTGACCCTGCTCGAGCGGATGCACCGGATGGAGCAGTTCTCGCCCCGGCCCGATCACGGCGCGCTGGCCGACCATCCCCGGACGGCCGAGCGCGTCCAGTACGTGCTGGATGACCTCCGTGCCAGAAGGATCCCGATCAACCGGCGCGTGCCCGCGAACTACCTGGTTCTGGCCGTTCGGGAGGGCAGCGAGGGCGGCGCGGCGTTCGCGGAGATTCTGGTCAACGGCCGGCCCATCATCCGCCTGGGCGACGTTCCCCGGATCAAGGAGGCCGCCGATTTGCTCGATCGTCTCTTCGACGCGGACCTGGAGCCTTACGAGGTAATGGCCCGCGAGACGGATGGAGGGTGGGGTCTCTTCACCAGGGGCTGGCCGCTGGTGCGCTTGAGCGCTGCCGACGTGCCGGCGGGGGTGGGGTCCGTGCGAGAGCTCGCCTTCGTTCTTCAGGCGCGCCTCCGCGCCGCGATCGACGAGGACATCCGCCGCAGGCGCCTGCAGGGATAACCGGCTTCACATGCCCGCATATCGTTGGCCGTTTGCAGAAGAGCGCAACGAAAGGGGTCTAGAGTGAAACGGTGGTGGATTGTCGCAGCGCTGCTCGTCGTCTTCGGCATCGCTGCGGTCGTGCTCAGAGGGCGGGGACCGGCTTCGTCCCCTCAGGCCGCGCCGGGGCAGCCGGCGGCGGTCCTGCCCGTCGAGGTCGCCATGGTGACCTCGAGCGCTGTCGCACGGACGGTCGAGGTCAGCGGCACGGTCACATCGGCGAAGTCGGCGGAGATCTTTCCCAAGCAGAGCGGCCGTGTCGTCCGCGTGCTCGTGCAGGACGGTGCCCGCGTGGCCGCCGGACAGACGATCGTGGAGCTGGACGCATCCGAGCAGCGCGCGGAGGCGGCTCAGGCGCAGGCCGCGGTCGCCGCGGCCCAGGCACGGCTGGCGGGACTTGAGGGCGGACTGCGTCCCCAGGAACGGCAGGTCATCTTCAACAATTTCACGCAGGCCCAGAATCAGGTGAAGGCGGCTGAGACGCAGCTCGTGCTCGCGCAGGCATCGCTGCGAGTCGCCGACGACAACCTTCGCCGTCACGAGCAGCTGCTGCGCGACGGGGCCGTGGCCCAGGCGCAGGTGGACCAGGCCCGCTTGCAGCAGGAGCAGGCCCGCGCGCAGGTCCAGGCCGCGCAGACGCAGCTCGAGATCGCGAAGACCTCGCTCGACTCGGCCCGAGCGCAGTGGACCATGACCGAGACCGGCACGCGCGCGGAGGACATTCGCGCGGCCCACGCGCAGGTGGACCAGGCCAGGGCGGTACTCGCCCTCACCAGGCAGCGCGTGGCGAACATGGTCATCCGCGCGCCGTTTGCCGGGCGGATCTCCGGCCTCAACGTCTCCCCGGGAGACTATCTCGTGTCCGGCGATTTCGCGGGCCGCTCCAACCCCGTGGTCTTGGTGTACGACGACCGCGCCATGGAGGTCGAGGTGAGAGTGGGCGAGCGCGACCTGGCGCTCGTCAAGACGGGGCAGCGCGCCACGCTTCGTACTGAAGGGACCGGCGATCGTTCCGTCGCGGCGACGGTCCGCACGATCGCGCCCGCGGCCGATCCGTCGAGCCGTGCGGCCACGGTGCGCCTGCGCCTGGCGCCGGAGGCCGCCGATGCCCGCCCGGGGGTGTTCGCGCGCGGTGAGATCGTGGTCGAAGAACGCGCGGGTGCGCTGCTTGTGCCCAAGGCGGCGATTACCGGCGGGGATCAGCCGACGGTCCGTGTGGTGGTTGGCGATACGGTCCAGGTCCGCGCCGTGACGCTTGGCCTGGTGGCGGGAGATCGCGTGGAGGTTCGAAGCGGCGTGACCCAGGGTGAGCGGGTCGTCGTGCTCGGCCCCGAGGCCTTGCTCACCGGCACAAAGGTCCGCGTGGTGAATCCGTAGTGTCGCTCTCTGCGCTGTCGATCCGCCGGCCGGTCCTGGTCCTCATGCTCATCAGCGTGCTGATCGTGCTGGGGCTGGTGTCGTACTCGCGCCTGCCGGTCGAACTGTTTCCCAACATAGACTTCCCGTTCGTGTCGGTCACGGTGGCCTATCCGGGCGCGGGCCCGGAAGAGATCGAATTGCTGGTCGCCAAGCCGCTCGAGGAGCAGCTCAGCAGCCTGCCCAGGGTCAGGCAGGTGCGCACCCAGACGAACGAAGGCTTTGCGCTCGTCGCCGTGGAGTTCGAGCTCGGCACCAACACCGACGCCGCGGCCGCGGACGTCCGGCAGCGCGTGGACATCGCCCGCGCGAGGTTCCCGCGCGATGTCGAGCAACCCATCGTGGCAAAGTTCGACTTCGCCGCCCAGCCGGTCTTGAACATCGGCGTCGGTGGATCGCGCTCTCCGCGCGAGTTGCGCCGCCTGGCGGACGACATCATCAAGCCACGCTTTGAGCGCGTCGCCGGCGTGGCGGCCGTCAACGTGACCGGCGGACGCGTACGTGAGATCAGGGTCGAAGTCGATCAGGACCGTCTGCGGGCGTTCGGCCTGTCGCTCATCCAGATCGAAGAGACGCTGCGGGCGGAGAACCTCAATATCCCCGGTGGACTCTTGACCGAAGGGCCCCGCGAGTTTCTGGTCCGCCTTGCGGGCCAGTTTTCCAGTCTGCAACAGATCGAGGATCTACGGATCCGCCGTCCGGACGGCAGCACGATCCGTCTCGCAGAAGTCGCCAGGGTCCGCGACGTCGAGAAGGATCCCGACGAGTACACGCGCCTCAACGGCCGCGACAGCGTCGGCGTCACGGTGCAGAAGCAGGCCGGCGCCAACACCGTGAGCGTGGCCGACGGCGTGAAAAAAGCGATCGCCGAGCTGCGGCGCAGCCTGTCGCCCGATATCACCTTCGGCATCGCGCAGGACCAATCGCTGTTCATTCGGTCCTCGATCGAGGATGTTCAGGGGAACCTCCTCCTCGGATCGCTGCTGGCAACGATCGTCGTCTTCTTGTTCCTGCACAACGTGCGGAGCACGATCATCATCGCGCTCTCGCTGCCGGTGGCGATCGTGGCGACGTACCTGCCGATCTACATGGCCGGCTTCACGATCAACATCATGTCGCTCCTGGCCCTGGCGGTGGCCATCGGCTTGATGGTCGACAACGCCATCGTCGTCAACGAGAACATCAGCCGGCATCTTGCTTTTGAGCCCAACCCGGTTGAGGCCGCCCGCAAGGGCGCGCAGGAGATCGAGCTCGCGGTCTTTGCGAGCAATATGGCCAACGTGGCCGTGTTCGTGCCGATTGCGTTCACGAGCGGGATCGTGGGCCAGTTCTTCCGGCAGTTCGGTCTCACCGTCGTGTTCGCAAACCTCTTCAGTATTATCATCGGATTCACCCTCACGCCGATGCTATCCGCCCGGTGGCTGCGTCGCGATACAGGGCAGCGCGGCCGCTGGCGGCGGTTCTTCGATCGGTGGGATGCCGGGTTCGAGCGCCTGGCCCGACGGTATCAGCGAGTGCTGGCCTGGTGCCTGCGGCACAACTGGCTCACCCTGGGGACCGCCGCGCTGGCCTTCGTCGTGAGTATCATGCTGCTCGCCTCACCCCTGATCGGCAAAGAATTCTTCCCGGCGTCTGACACGGGTGAGTTCAGCGTGCGCATCACGATGCCGCAGGGCAGTTCGCTGGCCCAGACGGACCGCGCGACCCGGCAGGCCGAGGCCGTCCTACAGCAGGCGCCCGAAGTGAAGACGTTCTTCACGCGGGTCGGATCGACAACGGCGGGATTCGGCTTCGCGACGCCGGGCGCGCAGACGGCGGAGATCGCCGTGAGCCTGGTGGATCGCGGCGAGCGCAGGCGCGGGATCGAAGAGGTCATGAGCGAGCTGCGCGGGCGACTCGCGGCCATTCCGGCGGCGGAAGTGAAGGTCGCCGTCGCAGGCATTGGGGGCGGCGAGTCGCCGATCCAGGTGGAAATCTCCGGCGCCGATCAGCGTCGGCTGGAAGCGCTGGCGGCACAGGTCGAGGAGATCGTCCGCAAGGTGGCGGGGACCGTGAATGTGGACAACACGCTGGCGGCGGGGAAGTCCGAGATCCAGGTCATCCTCGACCGCGAGCGGGCCGCGCGTCTCGGGCTGAGCACGGCGGGCGTGGGGGCCGCACTACGCAGCAGTATTGAAGGCTCTGCGGTCACACGCTATCGCCTGGGCGGCGACGAGTTCGACATCACCGTTCGATCGCGACCCGAGGATCGCAGCTCCGTCGGCCGCCTCGGAGAGATCGCCGTGGGCACAGCGCCCGACGGGACTGCCATCCGCCTGCGAGATGTGGCGTCGTTTGTCGAGCGAAGGGGCCCCGCTTCTATTTATCGGAAGGATCGGGTCCGAATCGCGGTGATCTCGGCCAGCCTGACGGACCGGCCGCTGGGCGCCGTGGTCGGCGACATCCAGAAGCAGACCAACGCGCTGGCGCTGCCGCCCGGCTTCTCCATTTTCTTCGCGGGCGAGGCGCAGTTCCAGGAGGAGTCGTTCCGAGATATGCTCATCTCGCTTGCGCTGGCTGTCCTCTTCGTCTACATGGTAATGGCCACGCAGTTCGAGTCGCTCCTGCACCCGTTGACGATCATGTTCACCCTGCCGCTCGCGGCGGTCGGCGTCTTCCCGCTGCTGGCGCTCACGCGCATCAACGTGAGCATCATGTCGCTGCTCGGCATCATCATGCTGACCGGCATCGTGGTGAACAACGCGATCATCTTCGTGGATTACACCAACCAATTGCGCGACCGCGGGCGCTCGCGATGGGACGCCCTGCTGGAGGCCGGTGCCACGCGGCTGCGCCCGATTCTCATGACCTCGCTCGTGACGATCCTGGGCGGCCTCCCGGTCGCGCTGGGTCTGGGGTCCAGCGGCGCGGAATGGCGGCGGCCGCTGGGCATGGCGGTGCTGGGCGGCCTGATGACGTCGACGTTCCTGACGCTGCTCGTGATCCCGGTGGTCTACACGCTGCTGGAAGACATCATCGCCCGGTTGCGCCGGGCGCCTGTCGTCGCACCCGGTGGCGCGACGGCGCCGGTGAGCGGGGCCAGCAACGGTGAGGACGAAGAGCGCTAACGCCGACGCGCCGCGCTTCACGTAGAGACTTCCCGCCGCAATGCTATAATGGGCATCGGTCCGCGCCCGTAGCTCAGTGGATAGAGCGGCGGCCTCCGGAGCCGTAGGTCGGGGGTTCAAGTCCCTCCGGGCGCGCCAGTGATCTTTCAGACAGGACGGGCCTCTTGGCCATTTTGCTCTAACCGAATAACTCCGTCTACAGCCCCCGGATTGATTAGAGATTGATTAGAGAACAGCCGGCGCGACACTGCGCTGGCAGCTTCCTGTTGCATGTCTGGTGTGGCGTGGATGTACCGGGTCAGTGTGAAGGCTTCAGTGCTGTGGCCCATGCGCTCGGTGATGACCTTCAGGTTGACTCCTGAAGCTGCCAACAGGGTGCCGTGCGCGTGACGCAGGTCGTGGAACCTGATGCGGGGCACGCCAGCCCGCTTCATGATTTGTCCCATGAGACGCTGGGCGAGGTTGTGCCCATGACCGGGCTTCCCGTTCGGCTGGCAAAACACCAAGTCGAAGTCGTGCCAGTAGGGACAATATTGGGCGAGGCAGACGGGTTGAGGACACAGTCCACTCTTCAGCCGCGTTTCTATCTGCCTTCTGCGAAGGGTACGAAGCTCAATCATGATCTCCTGAGGCAGGCGGATAGGCCGACGGGATCTTGGTGATTTCGGATCCGCGAACCGGAAGCCGCCGCCTGCCGGCCGTTCCAACTGCTGGGTGATCCGTATGACACCCGCGTCCAGATCGACGTCTCGCCATCGGAGGCCCTGTAACTCGCCAAGACGCGCGCCTGTGGCAACCGCCGTCAGGAAGAAGGGAACGTTCTTGGGTGAAGACCGGTGGCACTCCTCCAGGAACCTCAAGGTTTCCTCGACCGTCCACAGCGTGGGGCGAAACACCGCGGGCCTCGGTGCAGTCACGCGGTCGCACGGGTTTGCCAGGATGAGGTCCAGGCGCACGGCATGATTCAGCGCCGCCCGCAAGACCTTGAAAATGTGGTGAGCGCTTCGGGTCTTCAGTCCAGCAAAGAAGTCCTCAAGCGTGGCGGGAGCAAGCTTTGCGATCGGAATGTGGCCGAGCCTGAGCTTAATGTGCAGCCGAATGAGCTGTTCACGGCGTCGCAGTTCCCTAGGTCGGCATCTCAGCTTTGCCTCCGTATTAAACCACTGGTCCAGGTAGTGGCCGAGCCGCAAGCGAGTGGACCCCCGAGGTCCGACGCCTGAGCCGTAAGCTGGGCTCGTAGCAACTGTCACCAGGAACGCCTGAGCCTGCCTCTGATTCTCGAAGCCCGAGACCCACTTGTATCGTCGCCGTTTTGTCTCGGGGTCAAATCCTTGGTACAGCACGACGTAGACAGAATTGCCACGGCGCACGATGGAGCCTCGCAAGGCAAGCCCTCCCCTCCAGAAATGGGATGGGGAGGGGGTTCCTCTCTGTGGACGGTAGTCCTTCACGCAGTCGGTGTCTGTGGGAATTTGGCCGCCTCGGCGTCTTCAGGAGCCGAGGCTCAATGAGGAAATGCAGCCGAATGAGCCGGATGGGACAAGAGCATCGCTGCTTTTCACGCAAAGGACCCCTCTGAGGCCTGCCCTTCCGCTGGCATCCCCCACCGTTACCCACTCGACGGACTGTGAGCATTGGTGATCGGCCACACCGACCACCGCCACGAGAACCCGTTCTTCCTCAACCTGGAACGCGAGCCTGCACGCGGTGCTTGTCTTGGACCGCGGCGCGCACCGGCCTGTGGCCGGCACGGTTCTGACTGCCCCGCTGTTTCGAACTGCAAGGCCACCGCCGGTGATGCAGGCGCGGTCCCCCTGACTGGCCTCTGTTGAGGCAGCGCAGAGCCACGAATCGTGGCTGCGACCATGCGCCTGAATCGTCGGCTTTAGATTCCAGCGCGACGCGTAATCGAGGGTGCTGCTCGCTCTGTCGGTGACGGCGCACTGGCACCGCTGGTAGTACTGCTCCGGATGCCTGACCGATTCCCAGATTGCGCCCGGCGAGCGATCCAGGCGCGCGCAGGGTCCGTGCTCTTGCAGCGCTGCCTGGATGCCGGAATCGTGGGGCTGGCCGGCCTGCAGGTGGCGGTGTCCGATCACGTCTGCAGTCGCCTGCCCCCGACGTGCAGGCGAGGTTGCAACGCCGGTTCGGATAGGCGGCAGGTGACGACCCGGCGAGCTTGCATGCGCGCCCAAGATTCCAGCTCGGCGCCCGAGCAAGCACTGGGGATCTTCCGTGACTGGCGCTGGAGACGCCGTGTTGGTGGATCCAGGAGCACGGCCAGCACTTCGACGGACACCCGCACGAACGGTGTCATCGCCGCTCTATGGCGTGTATCAGCATGAGCAGTTGGTTGCGGTGTCGCTTCAACTCGCTGTGCGGCTCCTCGCGCGGTTCACGCAGGACGGCGACCTGAAACCGTTGTGGGACGCGTGGCGGACCCGGGGATGGCTGCGCCATGACCCGGATCGGTTCACCCTGCGGCTCCGGGTAGGAGGCCAGCGCCGCCGCTGGCTGGCGCTGACGTGGGCGGCCTGGCAGACGGCAACAGGAACGCCTCTGATCGAAACGACTACGGGGGGAAGCGACCATGAAACCCATTCTCTCGAAGGCTTCAATCCGGCGCCGGAAGCTGAGCATCACGCTGGAGGAGACGCTCCTCAAAGACGTGGAGGAATTGGCCGCGTTCCTGGGTGGCGCGACGGATCGCGCCTATATCGTTGAGCAGGCGCTCCGCCGCATCGTTTCCGAGCATAAGGCGTTCCAGCAATGGCGGAGTCACAGGGATCACGTCAGTGCCTAGCTTGCATCCAGCGCCGGAGTCGGGCAGACGCCACTCCGGCAGGTGCGGTGGCCCGTCATCTTGCGCCAGGGAGGTGGGACCAGTGCGGGACACGTGCGGGCCGCGTCGCGTGGGACACGAAGGGGTGGGACCAGCCATTGTTCCAGACGGGGCGCGCCATTGAGCGTTTGGGCCCAGGGCCTAGCTTCACCACCGCGGCCGCAGTGGGCCAACGTGACGCGTGTGGGGCCCGAGGGACGGCGGTGCAGGGCTGGGACTGCATGGTGCATGCCGCCGGGGCTTGTTCCGGCAAGCCTATGACGCTTGCCGGTCCTGTACCCCGGCGCCGTCGAGTTTGCGTGTGTCGTCTCATCGCGGAGAGGCGAGACGTTCGTAAGTGAAGCGGCCGAAACCCTGCGCTGCGGCGCTATTCCGGGATGATGACAGTGCATCTGCAGCGTGAAGGAGCAGAGTGGATGCTTCGAGAGATCGTTGAGCTTGCGCTGTCCGATCCAGTGCGCGCACTCGGAGTGATGGCTCCGCCCGCCCGCTATCTGGATGGCGTGTACCTGCGCGTGGCGTGCGACCTCCTGGAGATGGCGGCACGGCGTCTTTGCGATGGGACCTTCGACTCCACGCCTTCTCCTGCGTGGTCGACGACGCGGCCCGCGGCGTCCGGCTCTCCCGCGGCACGGTCGAGACGCTGAGGGCAGAAGCGTCGTTCCCAAGCAACTTCTAGTCGCGGCCGCTCCCGCGGCTAGCAGTCTCTTGCGCGGTTCCGGCCGTAACTAGTCGAGATTGCCGGCCGCTACATACAGCTTCGGCGCGTCGGGGCACGCTTCGTCGGGCGCTGCCCGCTGCACGAGGACGCGAGGCCTTCATTCGTGTGCTACCCGGATGGCCGGTTCTTATGTTTCGGCTGTCTCCAATGGGGCGACGCGGTTGATCTCGTCAGCGCGTGGAACGGGTGCCGGTGCGGGAGGCTGCCGCCTGGCCCAGGAGCTCGAGGACGCGCATATCACGCCGGCCGTCCTGCGGCAAGGGGAACAGACGTCCTTGCCTCGTCCGGCCGGCGCGCAGGCGGGGATCGGCAGATCCTGATGCGAGGTGATGCCGATGGTGTATCGAGGTCAGTCTCTCTTGCTCGGGTGGTACGCGTTTCTCGCGTGGAACGTCGTGCTGTTTCACCGTCTGGCCGCGCTCGACGAGCCGGTCCCGGCGCGGTCGCTCGCAGTGGCGGTCAGTGTGGCGCTCGCCACGTCGCCCCTAATCCAACTCGCCCTGTTGGTGTGAGCGCAGGTGGTGTGTGTCCGGTCGCGAGGTGGCCGGCACGCGGTCAACCGGCGTACGGGTGTGGTGCTGTCGAGAAACGGACACAATACGCGTGCCCGCCGGCCGGGTGCCGCGACTCAAAGTACGCGGTAGAGAGAAGGGAGGAGGCGTTGTGGTGAACCGCGTCATTTTGATCGGCAGGTTGGTCCGCGATCCCGAGATGCGCACTGTAGGTGCGCGTCACACGATGGCGCGCTTTGCGCTGGTGGTGGATCGGGCGTGGCAAACGTAGGGGCGAGCGTGAGGTGGACTTCATCGACTCGATTGCAGTAGCTGGCCGACCCTTCCGGGCTACGCTCCAATCTGATCGCCGAGCTCCTCGGATTGGTACTCACCGTCATTCTCGTCGAGCTTCTCCTCGAGGCCGAACGGGATCGGCGCGAGCCGACGCCGGCTGCCGAGCCAACAGTTTGTCTATGCCCAAATTGTACGAGCAAGCCAGCGTCATTCTCTATCTACTTTCACAAGATCATTTCCTGTCACAAGAAGAGTGGGATAACGCCCCGTGAAGAGCGGGTCACGTTCGGGGAGTTCTCAGCCGTCTTCGCCACATTCCACCGCGAATGGGACACAGAGAACCTCCGGCCGTGAGCAGGAGATCTGGGTCGAGGAGTTGCCGCGATTCCGTTTTTCTACGGACTGTCGCTCACGACGTCGAACGAGGCGTTGAAGAACGTCAAGCCCGGCGTACTCGGCGGGATCCTCTTCACGTCCGAGGGCCTGGGAGTGGGCGCAGTAGCGTCTGTCGCGGAGTCATTTTATTGCGGTCACTCCTTCCGGTCCAGCTCCCCGGCCCGCAGGAGTTAGCGCCACACGGCCGCGAAGGCACCGTCCCAAGACCGTCACTCGGTTCCGCGCGGGGCGCCCGATGGCCAATCTGCCAACCGCGACCGTCACATTCGTCTTCACCGATATCGAGAGGTCCACGCGCCTGCTCCAGCAACTCGGCGATCGGTATGCGGCCATCCTTGCAGATCACAATCGCCTGCTGCGCGGGGCATTCCATAAATACGGCGGTCAGGAACTCGAGACACACGGTGACGGGTTACTCTTCGCATTTCCGACGGCCCGGGCTGCGGTCGAAGCATCGGTCGACGCCCAGCGCCTCGTGCTCGCCCACCCGTGGCCCGACGGGGCCTCGGTCCGCGTCCGCATTGGGGTGCACACCGGCGAGCCCATCAGTGGGGAGACCGGGTATGTGGGCATCGGGCTCCATCGCGCGGCGCGCATCTGCGCCGCAGGCCACGGCGGCCAGACGCTCCTTTCCCAAACCACTCGCGACTTACTCGAAGATGATCCTCTTGACACCATTCGCCTACGAGACCTTGGCCAGCATCGCTTGAAGGATCTGCAACACCCTGAGCATCTGTTCCAAGTCGTCGTCGCCGGTTTGCCCGAAGACTTCCCGCGCCTGCGAACCCCTGAAGCCTACCCAAACAACCTGCCCCAGTTTCTCTCTAGTTTCGTGGGGCGCGCGCGCGAAATCTCGGAAGTCAAAGACCGACTGCCGACGACACGATTGCTGACCCTGACCGGCCCCGGGGGCAGCGGCAAGACGCGACTCGCCCTTCGGACCGCAGTAGAGGTCCTGGACGAATTCCCCGAAGGCGTTTGGCTGGTAGAGCTGGCGCCGCTAACAGACCCCGACCAGGTTGCACAAACCGTGGCAACTGCCCTTGGAATTCGCGAGGAACCCGGGCGGCCTATCCAGACAACGCTTGTTGACTCCCTGCGACACAAACGACTGCTGCTCTTGTTGGATAACTGTGAGCACCTCCTGTCAGCCTGTGCCCGCCTTGCCGATACGCTACTACAGAACTGTTCTCATATGCGTATTCTTGCCACCAGCCAGGAGGCACTTGGGATTGGAGGCGAGTCGGTCTGGCTCGTGCCTTTCCTCTCTCTTCCCGACGTGTCAGGGTCGATTTCGGTCGAACGGTTGCTGCAATCGGAGGCGGGCTCTCTGTTCAATGAACGGGCGCGAGCGGCGCGCAGGTCCTTCACTGTGACCGCCGCCAATGCGCCCGCAGTGGCGAAGATCTGCCGGCAGCTCGAGGGCATCCCGCTGGCGATAGAACTGGCCGCCGCGCGCGTCAAAGCGCTGACTGTGGAGCAGATCGCCCTGCGCCTAGAGGATTCGATCGGGTTGCTCGCGGGAGGGAGCCGGACTGCAGCGTCTCGTCATCAGACGCTTCAGGCAACACTGGACTGGAGTTACGGCCTTCTGTCAGAGCCTGAGCGTGTTCTGTTCCGCCGGCTCTCGGTGTTCGCCGGTCGCTTTGCGTTGGAGGCGGCCGAGGCTGTCTGTGAGGACGCGGGTGAACTCGACACGTTCAACCAGGTCACGCTGCTCGTGGACAAATCCCTGCTACAGGTGGAACCCCGAGGCGATGAAGCTCGCTACCGTTTGCTGGAACCGGTTAGGCTCTACGCTATTGAGAAGCTTCGAGAAGCCGGGGAGGAAGCGCAGATCCGTGACAAGCATTTGTCCTGGTATCTCGAGCTCGTAACATCGCTCGAGGAGTCCGAAGGGATTCATTCCCTCCCGCAGGAAACGGAAGCTGCCGTCTTCGCGGCTATCCCACACGAGTACAACAATATTCGTGCCGCAATAGAGTGGTCCCTGACGGGAGGCGATGCGGACAAAGGCCTTCGGCTGGCCTACAGCATGCACCTGTTTTGGATATCCCATGGTCACGTCATGGAAGGCCGAGACTGGTTAAAGGCAATCTTGCAACGCTCCCGGAGCAGCTCTCCCTTGCTGCGTGCGAGGGCACTACGCCAGCTCGGCAGGCTCACCTTACAGCTCAGCGAGTATGCTGCCGCGGCCAGTTTCATCGAAGAAGCACTGGCCAACTTTCGCGCACTTGGTGACAAGTATGAGATCACGCGCTGTCTCTGGCATTTGGGTAGAGTAGCAAGATGGCAAGGAGACTATTTGAGGGCACGCGCGCTACATGAGGAGAGCCTGGCGGCCTTCCGCGAACTCGACGCCAAGCAGGCCATCGGCCAGCTTCTCGGCGGCCTGAGCCAAATCCAGTTAGTCCAGGGGGACTACGACGCAGCGGAGGTTTCGGCTCGCGAGGGTCTTGCAATATGCCGCGAGTTCGGCCGTGCGCTCTTTTTGACAGAAGCGCTCTCCGTAAGCGCCGACCTGTTCATGCAACTGGGCAAACGTACCTTGGCGCGCCCGCTCTTCGAGGAATGCCTCGATCTGGCGATGAGCAACAATCTTTCGGCGTCTATCGTCGACGCCCTCGCGGGGCTCGGGAGCATTGCCAGAGACGAGGGAGACATTCCCAAGGCACGGTCACTCTTTGAAGAGGCACTGCGGCTCAACAAAGAAACCAGTCTCGGGCTACGTGCAGCTGGTCCTCTGCGCGGGCTCGCAAGTGTGGCTCTCTTGCAAAATGATCTGGCGGAAGCGAGTTCACTGCTGAAGTCTAGCCTCCGGGAGTCTCAAGCCATTGGTCAGAAACCCGGCATCCTACGGTGCCTCCTGGAGGTTGCGCAACTGGCGTTGCAGGAAAGCCAGCAAACGCACGCAGCGCGCCTCCTCGGTGCGGCAGAGGCCTTGCGCGAGACGCTCGGCATTGTCATGGCCCCTGCAAACCGCGCTGAGTATGAACGCGATGTATCTAACTTGCGAGTAGGCCTCGGGGAAGAGGCGATGGCGCAGGCGTGGGCTGAAGGGCGAGCGATGACAATCAACGAAGCCGTGAGCTATGCACTTCAGGATGCCCACCGCCCGAATTAGACTGGCGCTCTTCGTACTTCAGGCCGTCTTAATCGGTGTCCTGTTGGTATCAGACTACGCCATCGCCCAACGCAAGGACACGGTTGTGATCGGCCTAGCTCAGGAACCCGACCTGCTCATCCCCGCGTTCACCACAATGTTGGTCAGCAGCGAAGTCCTGACGTCGCTGTTTGTCGGTATGGTGGACTGGGACGGTCAGTGGAGGCTATTTTCACGCATGGCCGTCAAAATCCCGACACTCAAGGATGGTGATTGGGAGTTACTGCCCGCAAAGAAGATGCGGGTAACGTACAAGCTGAAGAAGGGCTACACCTGGCACGACGGCCGTCCGGTTACCGCCCTGGACACATCCTGGACGTACCTGATGCTGCGCAACCCGAGCAGCCCGACACTTAGCCGATTCGTCCTGCGCAAGATTGACAACATGCTCGTGCCTGACTCGAACGACCCGTACACCCTCGTTGTCCAGTGGAACGAACTGTACCCGTTTGCCAACCTTGGACACGCTACGTATCCCAGACACGTCCTGGAACGCGAGTACCTGCGAAACCCATCAGGCCTCAAAGCGCACCGTCAGGGCCGCGCACCTATTGGCAACGGCCCTTACCGGTTTGTCGAATGGAACGCAGGCAGCCATATCACACTGGAGGCGTTCGACCAGTTTCCCGAGGGCAAACCGAAGATCCGCCGACAGATCTGGCGTTTCATTTTGGACGGCACGGTTCTGCAGGCCAACCTGATCGCTGGCCAGGTTGACGTCACGGGGCTCGCCAATGGCTTCTCCATTGACCAGATGATCGACATTGAACGGCGCAGTCCACAGGTGGCCACCCACTATATTTCGGCCTTCCTTTGGGAGTACATCAACCTCAATTTGGACAACGAATGGCTCAAAGACAAGCGCGTACGCCAGGCACTGGTGCACGCGATCAACCGGGAAGAGTTCAACGCCAAACTGTTCTACGGCAAGCAGCCGGTCGCCCACACCTGGGTCCCCGAGCGGCATGAAGGCTTCAACCCCAACGTCCGAAAGTATCCGTATGATCTCGCCCGCGCGCGCGACCTCTTGAAGGAGGCCGGGTTTACTCCAGGAGCAGACGGTATCCTGCGCGACGCGTCCGGTAAGCGTGTCGAGATGACAATCATGACCAATGCCGGCCACACACAGCGGGAGCAGATCCAACTCATCATCAAGGAGCAACTCCGCGCTGTGGGCATCGACCTCAAGATCGACAACCGTCCTGCCAATGTGCTACTTGGTCAGGTGTTTCGCCGGCGCCAGTTCTCCCACATGGCCATCTCCGGTGTCTTCTTCACCCCGCTAACCCTGCCGGTCCGCTGGCACTCGAGCCAGATCCCCTCTCAAGCCAATAACTGGGAGGGCTCCAACTTCGGCGGATGGCGGCATACGGAGAACGACCGGTTGATCGATCAGATTACCGAGGAACTCGACGCCCGGAAGCGGGTGCAGTTGATGCGTCGGCAACAGGAGATCTGGGCCGAAGAACTACCCGCGATCCCGCTGTACTTCCGCGTGTTGCTCCTGGCATCGAAGAAGAAGCTCAAGAACTTCCAGCCAGGGCCGTCGATCAACTGGAACTCTGAAGCCTGGGATTGGGAGCACTAGGGTCGAGTGGCAGCCGCTGCAGTGTCGATAGGCGGGCGCCTTCTTACGGCCGCGAAGCGAGATGGTTATGAGCGTGCAGGCCAGTCAGTTGTCCAGGACATCAGATGTCCCAGGTGATGATTCTAAGCCTGAGCGGGTTCCGCTGCGAGGAGCGTTTGACTGGGAGCATTCAGCCGTGGTAAGAAGTGGACGTGGGGATGAGGAAGGCGATCATGTCACGGCATCCTAGCCGACGGATTCGAGTGCTCAACAGGAGCGAGGGGCGGAGGCTGCTTGACCGCCAGGCTCGGCGTCACCTTGGTATGAGCGGGGAGGAGTTCGTCCGCAAGTGGGAAACTGGCCAGTTCGACAGCCGGCGCGACCGGCCGGAGGTCATGCGGGTCGCGAGCCTTCTGCCCTTCGCCAGGAAGGTCTCTTCACGCACACAAAAAGGTGGCGGGCCGCACACCCCACGAAGCTGTTCAGAACTTTCTGGATCCGATTCAGAGGGCAGTTTCTTGCGTTACCAACGCGGTCTTCGACCGGCGGGGCGACGACCGCCCCTTCGTCGATCATCCGCTAACCCTGAACAGGGGTGATCCGGTTCGATTGCGCCGAGACCCGCCGCAACCATCGCTGTGGATGAGAGTCACTCAGCGTTACCAGATTGTAACCGCTGAGGGGGAATTGGGTCCCTGGAAGGTCAGCACGGTCGGCTATTGGTATGCTCTGGAGGACGGGGATGGCCGTGAGATTCTCGCATACCATTGGCATCCTGCGGAGACTCCCGAGGTCCCGTATCCTCACTTGCACATCGAGTATGGGGCACGGGTGGGGTTTACTGAACTGGTCGGGGCGCATCTCCCAACGGGACGCATCGCTTTGGAGCAGTTTCTGGCGGTGGCCGTTGAGGCGTTCCGCGTTCGTCCCAGCGGGCCAACTGGAGGGCGATTCTGCGCGAGACGCAGACCCACTTCGAGGATTGGCGGAGTTGGCATCATTCACGCTGAGGCTGTTCTGAAGGAATGGGTGCGTCACGAGGCCCATGCTCCTGTCCGAGATCTTGAACGCCCGCCAGCGTCCTCCGTCACACAAGGGATTAGATGCTGATTGGACACGGAGCGCGAAATGCCGTCCCTGCGCGGTATTGCGCCGAGAGCGGCGGCCTCCGGAGCCGTAGGTCGGGGGTTCAAGTCCCTCCGGGCGCGCCAGAGATTCCGCACCAGGCAAGGATTTCAGCCGTCACCCCTTCCGTAAGCCCCTCGCGTATCGGGTTGCTACCCTCAAACTACCCTCAAACTGAGGCCCGGCCGTAGCCCCGGCAGCCAGCCCGTGGAGAACCTGTGCAGGGAACCAGGGGGGTGGGGCCGGCGCGCGTGACTGGGTTGAGCCTAGGGAATCGCGGCGAGTTTGCGTATGTCGCGGGCGTTCAGATAGGAAAAGCGCTGGCCATTGAGGATGGTCAGGGTCACGCCTAATGGGTTGAGGCGGGCCTGGACGGATTGGGGCGGCGGACTGGCGCCGTTCTTGTAGGGTGGATGCAACATGACCGCGATCGGGGACAACTTGCCCTGCACGACCTCGAAGATATCCTCCAGCGACAGCCGCGCCCTGGGTCTCGATGGTTGAACGGCCATGACGAGGCCCAGGATCGAATCGTCGCTGAGCACCCTTTCAACGATTTCCTTGAACTTGTCTGGCCCCAGAGGGTCCTCCTGTGGCGAGCTGGCGATTACGTAGAGGCTTCGTCTCGTTGACAGATCCGTCACGACGTTCCGCCAGGTCTTGTCGCGGCAACCCGTCAAGCTCCGGATGACCGTTGACGCCTTTCTCAAGCACGTGTACGGACTACCTCACAAGAATGTGGCGTTCGCCTATTACCACGACCCTGCAGGATCATATGCCAGCGTCGTGGCTTATACGAGCCCTGATCCTAATGCGGTAGGACACCTTTTGGCTCTTCGGGTGCAGGCCACAACGCAGGGCTACCTCCTTAATGGGGAGGTCACCGAAGAGGAGGATTGGGAGGAAGGGGAACGGGAATGGCGAGTGCTTGCCGAGGTTCGTGTTGCAGATACCGCTCTGCGTCGAATGCTTCTCTTCAGGGCAGTCTACCTGACAGAATTCGACAAGCGGTTCAAGGGTAAGCGTAAGCACACAGGTAGAAATGGAGAAAATCTTGTACTTGCCGCGCTAAGAGCCCTGAGCGCTCCTGTTTATGATGAAATTCCCGCGCGCAATCTGCGAACAGTGGAAGGACGGATTAAGGAAGTAGAACGTGAGGTTGAGACTAGCGCCCTAGAAGAGGTACTACTAGAGGCGGGCCAAGTACGGGTTGCAATTGACGACATAGCCTTCCGGATCTACGGACTCGAGACGCATCGCTCAACGGTCGAGAACGCGTTGAGAATGGTCCTCTGATGCCGCCCAGTCTCAAGCCTCGGGCTGTGCGGACTCCAGGAGGAGCAACATGGATATTGCCTGCGCGACCATTTCCAGCAGTGGTGCCCCGGTATCCATGGCGTAGAACAACTTGGGCATATGTCGCGCCTCTTGGCCCGACCTCAGCCATCCAGTTCCCGAGAGAGAGGCTGGCACTCGATGGCCCGCTCCAGCGTCATCGCCTTTGAGCGACTGTCTGTAGCGACTGCGGCGCAGAGGCGCAGACTCCTTGCAATACCGCTACAATAGGTGCAGGACTACCTTCAGGTACTGCGCGCTGACGAGGTGAGTACAACGTGGTCCTAATCGCGGACGGAATCAAGGTGCAGGACACGCGAACGCCGGAGGGCCGGAGGAAGGGGCGTGCGGTGATGCCGCCGCTGCGCTGTGCCTTTCCCGGCTGTGGACGTCGGCTGGAGTTCGCCCCGGTCGAAGGCGTGGCCTTGAGCGTTGGGCTCGGCGGCGTGATGCGGCGCAGTGTCTGCCTGGACCACCCTCCGGTTGGGGCGTGCTCACGGTGCGGTATCATGGCCGGCCCCCAGTACATAGTGAAGGTGCTCGCAAACGGGCGCTGCCGGGAGTGCGCTGGGAAGCCTGTACGGGCGGCAGTCGTCATCGGCAGAGCGGGTAATCGCGCTCGTGGCGCGAACTGATCAACGGTCAGCATGCCGTCCCCCGAACTCGTCCGCGACTTCGTCATTGCCGGGCATGGCGACCTCGAGAAGGTCAAAGCCATGCTGGCCGCGCATCCCGACCTGCTGAACGCCGCA
>JBQTJP010000011.1:0-31044 GCA_052386995.1 Armatimonadota bacterium | reverse complement strand
GAGAACCTGGTCGGCGAGGAGGGGATGGGGTTTCGCTACATCATCGATGGATGGAACGCGGAACGCATCCTGATCGCCGCCGAGAGCATCGGCGACGCCCGCTGGTTTGTCGATCGGGCGGCTCGTTATGCGCGCGAGCGGGTGGTGTTCGGCCGGCCGATTGGCGCGAACCAGGGAATTCAATTTCCACTGGCGCGGGCCTACGCCCACCTCGAGGCGGCCGACCTGATGCGCCTGCACGCGGCCGCGCGTTTTGACAGCGGTGAGCCGTGCGGACCGGAGGCCAACATGGCGAAGTATCTTGCGGCGGACGCGGCGTGGGATGCGGCCAACGCGTGCCTCGATACCTTCGGGGGATACGGCTTCGCCGCAGAGTTCGATGTGGAACGTAAGTTTCGGGAAACGAGACTGTACAAGGTCGCGCCGGTCAGCGACAATTTGATTCTCGCCTACCTGGCGCAGCACGTTCTGGGCCTGCCCAGGTCTTACTGAGGAGCCGCACATGGCGTGCCGCTCGATGCTGGAGGGCAGATACTACGAGGATTTCCAGGTCGGCGACGTCTACGCGCATCCCAACGGGCGCACGATCACCGAGGCGGACAACGTGTGGTTCAGCGCGATCACGATGAATGCCAGCCCGTTGCACCTCGACCATGCCTACATGGCGGAGAGCGAGTTCGGCAAACCGCTGGTGAACAGCGCCTTCACCCTGGCGCTGGCGACCGGAATGTCGGTCGGCGATGTGAGCCAGAACGCGTTTGCCAATCTGGGATGGGACAAGGTCACGCTCCCTGCTCCGCTGTTCGTCGGCGACACACTCTACGCCGAGAGCGCGGTGCTGGAGACGCGGGAGTCAATCTCACGGCCGAACTGCGGCATCGTGCGCGTCCGCACGCGGGGCTACAAACAGGATGGCACCGTGGTCATCGAGTTCGAACGCACGGTGATGGTGTACAGGCGGGGCGCCTCGCCACGAGGGAGCCGCCCCCAGCCCCAGACGGGCAGATGAGGGCAGCAAGCCGCGGCTCCGGCTGGAAGCGTCGGTGTCTGTGAACGTTGACGTTCTTGTCGTTGGCGCCGGCCCCGGGGGCTCGACGGCGGCGCGTCTCTCCGCGTCATCCGGCCTGCGAACGGTGCTGATCGAGGAGCATCCGGAGGTGGGCTGCCCGACGCACTGTACCGGCAAGCTGTCGGTGCACGCCTTCGAGCGCTTCGCGCTCCCGTCGGCCTTGATCCAGACCGCCCTGCGCGCCGCGGCGCTCTATGCACCGGACGGTACCGTGGCACGGATCCGGCGGTCGTCGGTCGACTCCTACGTGGTAGACCGCGATCCGTTCGACCGTTACCTGGCCGATCAGGCGGGTGAGGCCGGCGCCGAGGTGATGACGGGGGCGCGCGCGCGTACAATCGCACGCGCCAACGGCGGCATGCGCGTGGAGGTCGATCGACGGGAAGGCCGCCTGTCGATCAGCGCGCCGCTCGTCATCGACGCGGAGGGCGCCAATCCCGTGTTGCCGCCCCAGGTAGGCATCGCGCCGCGGCGGACACTCGTGCACGGCCTTCAGTACGAGCTCGAAGGCGCGGCGATCGACGCCGAAGATGCGCCCGACCTGTACTTCGGCCGCGATGTCGCGCCGGGATTCTTCGCCTGGTTGATGCCGATCGGCGGCCGCCGGGGACGGCTGGGTCTGGCCGTTGATCCGCGCCTGACCGACCGGCCGCCGCTGTACTACCTTGATCGGCTCAAGTCTGCGCATCCCGCGGTGGCCTCGCGGGTGCGCGGGACAACCGTGGTACGCAAGCTCGCGGGCCGCATCCCGATTCTGGGCCTGCGCCGGCCGTCGTTCACCGACGGCATGCTCGTCGTCGGCGACGCCGCGGGACAGGTGAAGGCCACGAGCGGCGGCGGCATCTACTTCTCGATGCTGGCGGGCGAACTCGCCGCGCGGGCCGCGGCGCGCTATCTCGGCGGGGACGCGGACGGCCGGCGCGACGCGCTGGCCGCGTACGAACGCGGATGGCAGGCCGCCTTCGGCGGCGAAGTCCGTTTCACCACGATCGTGCGCCAGGCGTTGAACCGGCTTCCGGACCGGCACACCAACGCCGTCATCGGGGCGCTGGCGACCGACGAGGCGCTCCGCCGTGCGGTCGAGGAGCACGGCGATACCCAGTATCAGTCACGCCTTCTCCGTCCCGTGCTTGCGGCCGCGGTGCGCGCGGGGATGCGCGATCTGCGGCTGGCGCCGACGGTGATTGCGGCGGTCGGCGCCGGGATGCTGTCGCTGTGGAGTGACGGTGCAGCGGCCGCGCCGGCGAAGGAGCGCAAGCCTCCGGGGACGAATCCAGCGGCCTAGGGCGAGCGCACCGGAAGGCCTTCGGAGACCACCGACTCCGATCGCGCGTAACTGCGCGCGTAGCCGATAATGCGCGTCATAGCGGATCTGCATCTGCACTCCCGGTACAGCCGGGCGACCAGCCGGGACATGGACATCGAGCACATGGCCCGCTGGGCTAAGATCAAAGGCATCACGCTGCTCGGGACCGGGGATTTCACCCATCCCGTCTGGCTGCGCGAGCTGCGCGCACGGTTGCGGCCCACCGACCGTGGATTGTTCACCCATGACGGCGCGCACTTCATGCTGACGGTCGAAGTCTCCAACGTCTATCCCGCCGGCGGCCGTCTGCGCAAGATCCACAACATCCTCTTCGCGCCGTCATTCGAAGTCGCGGACAAGATCAACGCGGTGCTGGGCCGGTTCGGCAACCTGATGGCCGACGGACGGCCGACGCTCACCCTGCCCAGCGACCGGCTGGTGGAGTACGTGATGGAAATCTCCCCCGACTGCATGGTGATCCCCGCGCACGCCTGGACGCCGTGGTTCTCGCTCTACGGGAGCAACTCGGGGTTCGACGCGATCGCCGACTGCTTCGGGGATCAGCTCGAGCACATCGCCGCCGTGGAGACGGGTCTGTCCAGCGATCCGCCGATGAACTGGCGCCTCTCGGAGCTCGACCGCACGATGCTGGTGAGCAACTCCGACGCCCATTCACCGCCCAAACTCGGGCGGGAAGCCAACGTGTTTGCCTGCGACCTCGACTACTTCGAGATCATGCGAGTCCTGCGCGAAAAAGACACCTCGCGCTTCCTCTATACCATCGAGTTCTTCCCCGAAGAAGGGAAGTACCACTACGACGGCCACCGCAACTGCAACCGCCGCATGACGCCCAAGGAGACGAAGGCGGCAGGAGGTCGGTGCCCGGCCTGCGGCCGCTCCCCGACGGTCGGCGTGATGCACAGGGTCGAATTGCTTGCCGACCGGGAGGAAGGTTTCGTCCCGGAGGGCGCGGTCCCGTATCGCAACCTGATCCCCCTCGAGGAGATCATCGCGGAGGCCAACGGCACCCAGCCCGGGACCGCCGGCGTGCGGGAGGAGTACCTCAACCTCTGCAACGCGTTCGGCGGCGAGTTCAACGTGCTGCTGGACGCGCCGGTTGAAGAGATCCGCAAGCACACGACGCTGCGGATCGCCGAAGGGCTGCGCCGCGTGCGTGAAGGCCGCGTGACGATCGCGCCCGGCTACGACGGCGTGTTCGGCGAGATCAGCATCTTTCGGGACGGGGAAGAGGTCCGCGAGGAGATGCTGGAATCGGCGCAGACCCGATTGTTCTAGTGTCTCCCACAGAGCGCGGCAGTTCGGGGCCCGTGATGCCGGACTGGCCGTATCTGTCCCTGGCCTCGGGGCCGGGGGAAGTCACGAACCGTACCCTGCGGGATCACATTCGCCCCATCGTCAATCACTATGCCCCCGCGTTCATCGATCTCTTCGGGCGCACGACCGATCTGCTGAAGTCCGTATTTCAGACGCAGCACGACGCGGTCATCATGCAGGGCGAGACCGTGCTCGGCATGGAGGCCGTCGCTGCCTCGCTGATCGCGCCCGGAGACAAAGTGCTCAACCTCGTCTCCGGTGCCTTCGGCAAATGGTTTCAGACATTCATCGACCGGTACGGCGGCGAGACGATCGAGCTCGCGGTGCCGTACAATGAGGCCATCGATCCCGAAGAAGTGCGCAATGCCCTGCGCCGCCACCGGGGCGTCAAGTTCCTGTCAGTGATCCACGCCGAGACCCCATCGGGGACGGTCAACCCCATTGAGATCATCTGTCCGATCGCGAAGGAGTTCGGCGTTCTGACCATTGTGGACACGGCGCTGGGTCTGGGGGGCGAGCGCGTTCGCACAGACGCTTGGGGGATCGATGTCGCCGTCTCCGGCCCCCAGAAGTGCCTGGCCGGTGTGCCCGGGCTGGCGCTGCTGGCCGTCAGCCCCGCCGCGTGGGAGATAATGGAGCGGCGAAACGCTCCGCTGCGTGAGAGCTACCTGTCCCTGCTGGACTGGCGCGACTCGTGGCTTCGCACCCGGTCATTTCCTTACACCGTTTCAGTCAGCCTGGTCTACGCTCTGGAATCGGTGCTGGCGCAGGTGCTGGAGGTCGGGCTGGATCGCCACGTGGCCAGTCATGCGAGGATCGGGCGCGCCTGCCGGGCCGGCGTCCAGGCGCTTGGCCTCACCTGCTGGCCTGCGCGCGACGAGATTGCCAGCAGCGCCGTGACGGTCGTGCGGACGCCCGAGGGCATTCAGGCCGCGGACCTCGTTGCGTGGATGCGGGAACGGTACGGCGTGAAGATCTCGGGCGGCTACAAAGAGCTGGCGGGGAAGACATTTCGCCTCGGGCACATGGGCGTTTCGGCGCACCCGACGCACCTTGCAGCGCTGCTCGCGATTCTGGCGCGCGGCCTGGCAGATCTGGAGATGAAGACAGATCTCGGCGCGGGCGTCGGCGCGGCGATGACTCTGCTCGGGGACTGGGAGTGACCCTCCGCGGGGTGACCAGGGGATGAGACCGGGAAAGATCACTCCCGCGGCACTCCGGCGACAGATCTTTCCACACCTGGGCCGTCGCACGGACGTGCTCGTGCACGCCGGGGTCGGACAGGACTCCGCGGTGATTGACTTCGGTCCGTCGGTCTGCGTGGTCACCACGGATCCGATCACGGGGTCCGGGGCGCATGTAGGTCGGCTGGCCGTGCACGTCGCGTGCAACGACCTCGCCACGACCGGTGCGGAGCCGGTGGGGTTGCTCCTTACGCTGCTGCTGGCGGAGGCGACGGCGGAGGCCGATCTCGAACGAATCATTCGCGAGGCCGCCGATGCGGCGCGTGACGTCGGGGTCGAGATCGTGGGTGGGCATACGGAAGTGACTCCGGGCATCGACCGATCGCTGGTCATAGCAGCGGCCGTGGGGCGCGCCGCGCGCAACCGGTACGTGTCCGCGGACGGCGGCCGCCCTGGCCAGGCCCTCGTGCTCACCAAGGGGGCGGGAATCGAGGGCACGGCGATCCTGGCCACCGATCTCGCAGACCGGCTCAGCGCGACGATCGATGCCCAGACACTATCGCGCGCGCGCGCGTTTATCGAGCGGATCAGCGTCGTACCCGACGGGCGAATCGGCGCACGCTGTGGCGCAGCGGCGATGCACGATGTGACAGAAGGCGGTGTGGTGACCGGCGTCTGGGAGCTCGCCGAAGCGTCCCGGTGCGGCGTGCGGCTCGACGCGAATGCGGTGCTCGTCGAACCCGAGACGCGAGCCATCTGCGCCGCGCTGGGTGCAGATCCGCTCGCGTTGATCAGTAGCGGCGCGATGCTGATCGCGATCCCCGATGCGGCTTCGCTGCAGAAGGAGCTGGCCACGGCGGGAATTCCGTCGGCGGTGGTCGGCGTATTGACAGATGGTGAGCGGACGATCGTCCGGGACGGGCGAACAGACGCGCTGATCCCGCCGGAACGGGATGAACTCTGGCGTCTGCTCGAAGCGTTCGCGCCGGCGTAGTCCTGGTACAATGCCTGGCTCGATCGATAGGGCGGCGGCGTTGCGCCCCTGCCAGGGTATACCTATAATGAAGAGAGGCTGACAGGCCGCATTCCTGAGGATCTCTTGAGACGTCGTTCGTTTCTGTCGCCGGATAACATCACAGACGCAGTGCGGAGGGGACCCCAGCGGTTCCCTTCTGCGCTTCCACGAGCCCGCACCGGGGAGGGACCGCCCGTGGCCGGCCGCCAGATGCACGTGACCGACAACCTGGACTTGCTCCTCGATGTCCTGCCCCCGCACCTGCGGACTGCCCTGGAGCGTCACAGCGACCTCGATCAGCTTCTAGAAGTCGTGCTGGACCTCGGCCGCAAACCCGAGGCGCGGTTTCCCAATGAGGCGTTGATGCTCAACGGCGCGTTCGTCGGGCGCGAGACGCTCGAGTACATCACCGAGCGCGTCGGCGCGTTCGGCAAAGACAACCGCGCGGGCATCGAGCGAACGCTGCACCGCATCAGCGCGATCCGCAACCGCCAAGGCGACATCATCGGCCTGACATGCCGGGTCGGGCGCGCCGTCATCGGCACGGTGGACATCCTGCGGGACGTCATCGAGTCCGGACATTCGATCTTGCTGCTGGGACGCCCGGGCGTGGGCAAAACGACGCTGTTGCGCGAGGCGGCGCGCGTGCTGGCCGACGAGCTGCGCAAGCGCGTCGTGGTGGTGGACACCTCCAACGAGATCGCCGGGGACGGCGACATCCCACACCCCGGCATCGGCGCGGCGCGGCGCATGCAGGTGCCCGTGCCCGCCCTTCAGCACGCGGTGATGATCGAAGCCGTCGAGAACCACATGCCCGAGGTGGTCGTCATCGACGAGATCGGCACCGAGGCCGAAGCGCTCGCCGCGCGCACGATCGCCGAGCGCGGCGTCCAACTCATCGCCACCGCGCACGGCAATACGTTGGACAACCTGCTTCAGAACCCAACGCTCTCTGACCTCGTCGGCGGCATCCAGGCCGTGACGCTCTCCGATGAGGAAGCGCGCCGGCGCGGCACGCAGAAGACCGTTCTCGAGCGCAAGGCCCCACCGACGTTCGATGTCGTCATCGAAATTCAAGAGAAAGACCGCCTGGCGGTTCACCACGATGTCGCGCAGGTGGTCGATCGCTACCTCCGCGGCGTCGCACCCCGCCCCGAGGGGCGGGTGCGCACCAGCGGCGGCGATGTGGAAATCTCCGCGCCCGCGCGTGCCGCTGCCGCGGGATGGACACCGGAGGGGCCCTTTGCGGCGGCGCCGTCCGAGGACCACGCGCGTCCCGGCCGCGAGACGCTCCGCATCTATCCGTATGCCGTGAGCCGCAACCGGCTCGAGCGCGCGATCCGCGAGATGGACGTCCCCGCGCACATCACCGACTCGCTTTCTGAGGCCGACCTGGTCCTCACCCTGAAGTCGCAGGAGAAGCGCCAGCCCAAGCGGCTGCGGGATGCTGCCACGCGGGGCATGCCGCTGCACGTCTTGCGGAGCAACACCGTCACGCAGATCGAGCACTTCCTCCGTGAAGTCTTCGAGGTCGCGGAGGGACCGGCCGAGCACGAGGCCGCGCTCACCGAGGTTGAAGAGGCGCTCGCGCGGGTCTTCGAGTCGGCGCAACCGGTCGAGCTGCGGCCGCAGAACTCCTACATCCGCCGGCTGCAGCACCAGCTCGTCCAGCGCTACGGTCTCGCGTCCGAGAGCAAGGGCGACGAGCCGTTTCGCCGCGTCGTCATCTACCCACAGTAGGACTGTTGTGAACGCGTCGTCCGGAGAAGTCCGCAGGCGCGGGCTCTTCATCACTCTTGAGGGCCCCGAAGGCGCCGGCAAGACCACGCAGGCCCGGAAGCTCTTCGATGTATTGAAGGGCCAGATACCGCTCGTTCTGGTTCGGGAGCCTGGCGGAACGGCTGTGGGGGAAGCCATCCGGAAAGTGCTGCTCGACGAACGGCTCAGGGAGATGCGCGCGGAGACCGAGATGCTGCTGTTTGCCGCAAGCCGCGCCCAGTATGTGGGCGAGACCGTGCAGCCCGCGCTGGAAGCCGGCACGTGCGTGCTCTCCGAGCGATACGTGGATGCGTCGATCGCCTATCAGGCGTTCGGCCGGGGCCTGCCGGTCGACGTGGTGCGTCAGGTCAACGAGGTCGCCACGCGTGGTCTGCGGCCCGACCTGACGCTGCTCATCGACGTTGACGCTCGCGTGGGACTCCTGCGCGCCCGCAACGCCGCGGGTGCCGCGGGGAAAGATGGCGTACCGGGACAGGGCGATCGGCTCGAGCAGGAGGATGTAACGTTCCACGCGAGGGTCCGCGCAGGATTCCTCCAACTGGCGCGCGAAGAGGCCTCGCGATTCGTCGTGATCGACGGCGATCGGCCGGTCGAAGAGGTGCATGCCGGTCTCGTCGCAGCGGTCCGACGGCTTCTGCAGGCGCACGGCTGGCTGCCGCGGAGCTGAGGTTGCCGGACGCGAGTGGGCTGCGCCCGCGCGGAGGCACCCATTTCCGACTGCGGGGGTGAGGCCGATCAAGCTTGTGCTGGCGGTGGTCCAGGAAAAGGACGCCGGTCGTCTCATCGACGCGCTGATGGACGCGGAGATTCAGGCGACCATGCTTGCCAGCACGGGTGGCTTCCTGCGTGAGGGCAACGCAACCATCCTCTCGGGTGTCGAGGATCATCAGGTCACCGTGGTACTCGGCGTGATCCAGCGGGTGTGCCAGCGGCGCGAACAGTTGATGACGCCGATCCCGCCGGTGGTGGAACCCGTCGACACCTACGTGACGTATCCAGTAAAGGTAGAGGTTGGGGGCGCCATCGTGTTCGTGTTGAACGTCGAGCGCATGGAGCGAATTTAGCGCCGCGTCCGCGCGGGGAGTCTGGCCGCATGGCCTTCAGGGACGTTGTCAATCAGGATCACGCCGTTCTCCTCATGCGATCGGCGGTGCGGACCGGACGGGTGGGCCACGCGTACCTGCTGGTCGGTCCCCAGGGCGTAGGGCGCCGGACGCTGGCGCTGGCGTTCGCGCAGTTCCTGAACTGCGAGCGGCCTGATGCCGACGCGTGCGGGGAATGCAACGCCTGCCGGCGGATCGCCACGGGCAATCATCCCGACGTGCGCGTGCTGGACATCGTCAACGAGCAGTTCATCGAGGTCCCCGGCAAGGACTACAAGGGGAAAGATATCCCGATCGATCAAATCCGGGCGCTGCGGCAGGACGCCGCGTTCCCTCCGTACGAGGGACGACGCAAAGTCTACATCATTGCCGATGCCGAGCGCATGAACCCCTCCTCGGCCAACAGCCTTCTGAAGACCCTCGAGGAGCCGCCCGCGCGCGTGACGTTCATTCTGATCGCCGAGTCGAGCGTGGCGCTCTTGCCCACGATCGTGTCCCGCTGCCAGCTGATTCGGTGCACGTTCCTGCGCGCCGACGACATCGAGCGCGCCCTGATCGAGCGGTGGGGGATCGGCGCGGATCGGGCCCGGGTGCTGGCGGTCCTGGCCGACGGCCGCATCGGCCGCGCGCTGGAGTGGGCGAAATCGGAGGCGCGCATGGAAGCCCGGGATCGCCTGCTGGATCTCCTCCCCACGCTAGAGGGCGGCGATGTGCTGGTCCGTCTCGATGCGGCGGAAGCGCTCTGGAGAAAGACCCAGTCGAAAGAGGGCGACCAGCCGAAAGAGGGCGCCTTGCTCCCCGAACTCCTTGACATGGCCGTGTACTGGTATCGCGACCTGCTGATCTGGAAACAGCTGGCCGATCCGGCCGTCATCACGCATCGCGATCGCCAGGCCCAGATCGCAGAACTGGCGCCGCAGTTCAGCGAGGCGACACTGGGGGCGCGAATCGAGGCGTTCGAGTCGGCGAAGGAGTCGCTGAAGCGCAACGTCAATGCGCGTCTGACGCTGGAGAGCCTCTTCCTCTCGTTCGGTGTGACCCCGATCGCGACCCGCTAGGGGTTCCTTCGCACACCCAGAACTACCGCTTGATGCTCGCCATCGATTTGGAGAACCTTCGCAAGGAGTTCCCCAAACGAGTTGGGGGTCCATTCTGGCGCCGCGCGCGCCGCGAGATGCTCGTCGCGGTCGACGGAGTGTCGCTCCAGGTGCCGGCCGGCGAGTTCTTCGGTCTGCTCGGCCCCAACGGGGCCGGCAAGACAACCACGGTCCGTATGATCTGCACGCTGCTGGAGCCCACCGCCGGAGGCGTCCGGATCTTCGGCTACGACGTCGTGCGTCAGGCCAACGAGGTGCGACGCCGCATCGGTGGCCTGCTCGCGGGCGAGCGATCGCTGTACTGGAAGCTCAGCGGGCGTGAGAACCTGGACTATTTTGCGGCGCTCTATCGGATTCCCGCGCGGCAGTCGCGCGGCAGGATCGACGAGGTCCTGCGGCAGGTTGGGCTGCTGGAGCGTGCGGATGAGTACGTCGAGCGATATTCCCACGGGATGCGTCAGCGGCTGATGCTGGCGCGGGCGCTGCTGCCGAATCCGCCGCTGCTGGTGCTCGACGAGCCGACCATCGGACTCGACCCTCAGGCGGCGCGCAACTTCCGCGATCTCATGCGCCAGCTCCACGCCTCGGGGACGACCATCCTGTTGACGACGCACTATATGGAAGAAGCTGATCAGCTCTGCGAGCGCATCGGGATCATTGACCACGGGAGGATCATCGCGCTCGATACTCCCGCCAATCTCAAGCGCCGCCTCGAGGAGCGGAAGGTCGTCGAGCTCGAAGTGGCCGGCGGCAACGGGTCGGCCGCCGACAGGATTCGCGCCCTCCCGGGCGTGGCTCAGGTGCTCCACGAGCTGACGCCGGAAGGCGTGAGCCGCTATCACGTGCATGCCAGAGATCCGCGCGCCGTTCTCAACGCCGTCGTTGATCTGGTCGGCCGCGATGGGGCCCGCCTCGAATATATCCGGGTGGTCGAGCCGACCCTCGAAGACGTCTTTATCATATTGACAGGACGGACGCTGAGGGACTGAGGATGGAGCGTCTCTGGCCGATCAGGGTGCTGACGGCCTCCATCGTCAAGGAGTGGCTCGTCCGCCGGCGCTATCCTCTGCTGCTCTGGTCGTGGTTTCTCTGGCCCATCCTTTTCGTGTTCGGGCTGATCTTCACGGCCCGGGCGCTGGCCGGTCCGGGTGGCTACGTTGACGCTTTCGCCCGGAACGCGGGCACCGCTGATTACACAGGCTTCATGGCGATGGGCGTCGCCACCTGGATGACCCTCAACTGGATGCTGTGGACTCTGGGGACCTCCTTGAGGCGAGAGCAGCAGCTGGGAACGTTGGAGGTCCTCTGGATGACCCCGGTCCCGCGCGTCTTCCTGATGCTCGGTCGCGGCGTGGCGGATCTGCTGCAGGCCGTCCTGCTCTTCGCGTTTGCGCTCATCGAGTTTAACCTCCTGTTTGGGCTATCGATTAAAGGAAGCATCGGCACGCTTGGCGTCGTGCTGGCCGCCACGCTGCCTTCCCTCTACGGGATGGGCCTGGCGTTCGCGTCGCTCGTGCTGTGGGTGAAGGAGGCAAACGGGGCAGTATTCTTCGTGCGAGGGATCTTTACGCTCTTCGCGGGCCTGACCTATCCTCTCGCGGTTTTGCCCGGTTGGATGCGCGCGGTTGCCGAGTGGCTGCCGTTGACCTACACGGTGGAAGGCGTGCGGCAGGTCGCCCTCAACGGCGCCTCCCTCGTGGCCCTCGGCCCCATTCTGCTGCCGCTGCTTGGCTTCGGGGCATTCTTTCTCGTCGTGGGGCAGGCCGCGTTCACATGGACAGAGCGCAGGGTGAAGCGCCTCGGCACGTTGGGGGCGTTCTGATGGTGGACCTGGCGCCAAACCTCCACGCGCTGTGGGCGGCAACGATCAAGTCGCTGCGCATCTACTCGCGGTACCGTCTCAACGCGGTCATGCACTTGTTCAATGCGCTGATCTGGCTGCCGCCGTTCTACTTTCTCGGAAAGGCTTTCGCCGACGGCGGGAGGCTGCCGGGCCTGGCCGCGTACACGGGAACACACGACTACGCCACGTTCCTGGTTGTCGGGTGGGTCCTGGCGGGTTTCGTCTACGGCGCGTTTTGGGGCATCGGGTTCTCGCTGTGGCTGGAGATGGCCGAGGGCACTCTGGAGCCGGTCTGGCTGACGCCAACCCCTCCGTGGGTCGTGCTGGTTGGCGAGTCGATGCGAATGCTCCTGACGACCGTGCTCTCCTCGGCGCTCCTGGTCGTTGTGGCGTGGGGGGTGCTCGGCGTGCGGTTCAGCGTTGACGCCGTCCGCGCGGCCCTGGTGCTGCTCCCCGCGCTCATCGCCCTCTACGGACTGGGATTTGCGATCGCCGGACTCGTCCTCCTCGCCAAGGATCCGGGAAATCTCATCGACATGGTGAGCTATGGGACGAGCATGCTCTCTGGGGACCGGTTTCCCGTGGCCGCCCTTCCCAGGCCGCTCTTCATCCTGGCGCTCGCGCTCCCGCTGACCTACGCTTTCGACGGTATCCGCCACGTGCTCCTCGGCACGACCTCCATCCTGCCGTTTTGGGCCGAGGTCGGGATTCTGGCGGCCTTCATGGTGGTCATGGTCTTCCTGGGACACACGTCGTTTCGCCTTGCCGATCGCCGCGTGCGCCGGCTCGGCACCCTCAGTCAGCATTAGGCAGTGGCGCCGATCCGGATTCGCTGACGCTGTCTTCCATTTGATTTGCTGGGCGAGATCGAAAGAAATTCCGCAAAGGGACTTGACAAGTCCACAGACAGCACTTAGAGCCTGCCCGGGAGAGACTTCTAAAACGCTCACCACGTGGACGTCCACTTCCCAGAATCGCGACGCGATAAGCAGCGAGGCTTCGAAGACGTTTTTAGTCCCTGCACCTGCTCTACGACGTTTCCTAGAACCTTCAAAACCTCATGCTATAACTCAGGTATGGACACCTATAATGATGTGCTCACCCGCGTAGCACGGCTGTCTGATCAAGATCTTCTCGCAGAGTTGAAGGATCTCGCGCAGCGTGAGCGCGAGGCGACCGTCGCGCTCATCGTGCGTCTCGCAAAGCTCGACGAGCGGCGCCTCTACCTCGCGGAAGGCTACCCTTCACTCTTCAAATATTGCACCGACGTGCTACATCTCTCCGAGCACGCCGCCTACAATCGCATCGAGGCGGCACGGGCAGCACGGCGCTTTCCAGCGCTCCTCGAGTACCTGGCTGCGGGCTGGGTGACGCTGGCTGCGGTCCGCCTGTTGGTGCCGCACCTGACCCTGGAGAACTATCGCGACGTGCTGGCGCTGGCGCGCCACAAGTCCAAGCGTGAGATCGAAGAGCTCGTGGCCCGCCTGCGTCTGCAGCCGCCGGTTCCGGACCTGATTCGCAAGTTGCCCACTCGGACGGCAAGTATGGGGGCACAAGGGGTCGAGGCGCAGCAGGCACCGAGTGGGTCAGAGGATCATGGCACATCGGACATTCTCCTACCCGTTCCGCTAGTTTCAATGGCCGCGGCGGCCCAGCCCGCACGACGGGCGGTTGTCAGTCCACTCGCTCCCGAGCGGTATAAGATCCAATTTACGGCCGATGCGGAATTGCATGCGAAGCTACGAGAGGCCCAGGCGCTCTTGCGGCACCAGATTCCAGACGGCGATCTGGAGCAGATCTTCGATCGGGCCCTGGAGGCGCTGCTGGGGCAGCTCCGCAAGCAGAAGCTCGCGGCCGCGGCCCGACCACGACAGAGTCGACTTCAGACCTCCGAATTTGAGCCGAGCTCGCTGCCGCGCTCCCGGCGCATCCCGGCAGCGGTGAGACGGATTGTCTGGGCCCGAGACGGTGGACACTGCGCGTTTGTCTCCACCGATGGACGACGGTGCGCCGAAACGGCTTTCGTAGAGTTCCACCACGTTGTGCCGTACGGGCGTGGGGGAACCTCCAGCGTGAATAACATCCAACTGCGCTGCCGGGCGCACAACGCCTATGAGGCTGAACGCCACTTTGGTCGTTGGGACGCGGCCGGGGTGCGGGAGGTCGGCGCAGGCTACGTGGCCGGCGGCTCGGCGGTCGACGGAACCGCGACGCTATGCGACCGATCACCCAACTCGTCCCGGGACGAGTTCACACCGGGACTGCGCGGCCTGTCAACCCGTTCTGAACCGAAGCGCAACCTGCGTCAGGCGGCACCAGAGCGCGTGAGCCGCCATCGTCCGAGCGCTGGACACCGATGATCAACCAACCAGGCATGGGCCACCACGAGCGCATCGAGATTGCCGGGCGCCTCGCAGAGGAGATCCTGCGGGCGTACGGTGATGCCGTGCACGCTGTCTTCGTGACCAGCTCGACCGCCAGAGGCCTTGACCTGCCGCATTCCGACTTGGAGCTGACCGCCGTGGTGCGTGATGGCGTAGAGATCGAGGAAAAACTATACGTCTACCGCGGTCTGCTCATCGAGATCGAGTACCCTCAGGAGTCTGCCATCATCAAGAACACGGGCCGCGTGACCTGGCGGTGGCCCATCGTGGCTGGTGGGTACCGCGACAGGATAGTCCTTTACGAACGCGAGGGATGGCTGCGACGTCTTGATCTGGTGATGGACGAACGGGACGGCTCAGACTTTCGGCACGGACTCTGCCACGCCACCACGGCGCTCATCGAATGCCGTGATAAGCTGCGCAACGCCAGACTCGTTGGAGACGATCTTGTCGCCCGCTTCAATGGATTCTTGATTGCTGAGCACGCGGCTGTGCTCGTCCTCTTCCTGAACCGGCGTTGGATGACTACCTCGCGCTGGCTCTTCTCCCAAGCTTCCGAGTGCCCCGCGCAGCCCCCGGACTTTCGCCGCCTGGTCGAGATCCTTATTGGCGTCGTCCCCTCGACGCTCGACGCCGTTGCCGACGCAGGGGAGCGCCTATGTGCCGACATTGTTGCGTTGGCCGGGTCTTTGGGCATCTCAGTCGAGTCCGACGCGCTGGTGGTATGAGCCCCGGGAGGAAGGCCCGACAGCGCCACGTAATAGCGTAGTCACCGGTTCGGAAGGGGGTTGTCATCGTGAGAAGAGCATGGGGCGCGATGCTGGTTGCGGTGCTCATCGGGTTTGTTCTGCTGGCCGGACCTTCGCACGGCCAGATCCAGCGGCGTCTGCGCGTCGCCATTCAGCCGGGCATCGGCTACGCACACCTGATCGTCATGCGCGAGCTCAAGATGCTCGAGAAGCACCTTCCGGGACTGCAGGTGGAGTGGCTGCGGCTCACCTCCGGCCCGGTGATCCGCGACGCCATGCTGGCGGGGCAGGTGGACATCGGCAGTGGCGGCGTGGGGCCGTTCATCATCGCCTGGGATCGCGGGGTCAAGTGGAAGATCGTCTCGGCGTTGAATCAGATGCCCCTCTACCTGAATACCAACCGGGATGGAGTGCGTACGATCAGGGATCTGACCCCGGCCGACAAGATCGCGATGCCCGCGGTCGGCAGCATCCAGCACGTCGTGCTGCAGATGGCGGCAGAGAAGGAACTGGGGAATCCCCTGGCCCTTGACCAGCTGATCGTGGCGATGTCCCATCCGGACGGGATGTTTGCCCTCATCTCCAAACGGGAGATCACCGGGCACCTGACCTCTCCGCCGTTTCAATATCTCGAACTGCAGATCACGGGCATCCGAAAGGTCTTTGACAGTTACCAGGTCGTCGGTGGCCCGCACACCTTTAACCTGGTCTGGGCCATGGAAGACTTCCCGCGGCGGAACCCCGAGGTCTATCGAGCCTTTCTCCGCGCGCTGGACGAGGCAACGGCCTACCTGATCGATCAGCGCGACGACGCTGCGCGGATTCTCGCCGAAGCCGAGAACACACAGCCGGGCTTTATGCGCGCGCTGCTGCGGAATCCCGAGCTTCAATACACCACGACACCGCATCGCCTGATGCAGTTCGCGGGATTCCTGAAGAAGACCAACCAGATCAAACAGACCCCGGCGTCGTGGAAGGATTTCGCCTTCGAGAACATGCACAGGCTGCCCGGGGACTGAACTCGCCACGGGGGCATCTTGATGGGCGACACCCCGGGGTCGACCGCTCCGCTCATCGAGGCGCGGAGTGTCTCGATCCGCTTTGCCAGCGATGCCGGCGTGACCTCGGCCATCGAGGATTTCTCGCTGCAAGTGCGCAATGGCGAGAAATTCGTCCTCCTGGGACCGTCGGGCTGCGGGAAGTCCACCCTCCTCAAGGGTGTCGCGGGTTTCATCCGCCCCGATGCCGGCCAGATTCTCTTCAAAGGGGTCGAGGTCACCGAGCCCGGTGCGGATCGGATTCTCATCTTCCAGGAGTTCGACCAGCTTCTTCCCTGGAAAACGGTCCTCGGCAATGTGATTTTTGGCCTTCAGACCGCCGCGCGCCTCTCGCCCGATCAGGTGAGACCGCGCGCGATCGCCCATCTGCAGATGGTTGGGCTGGAAGGGTTTGCTCATGCATACCCGCACACGCTCTCCGGAGGGATGAAGCAGCGCGTCGCACTCGCGCGGTCGCTTGCGCTGGACCCCGAGGTCCTGCTCATGGACGAGCCGTTTGGCAGCCTGGACGCGTTGACGCGCCTCCGCATGCAGGTCGAGTTGAATCGGATCTGGCAGGAGACGCACAAGACGATCCTGTTCGTGACCCACAGCATTCAGGAGGCGGTGCTCATTGGCCACCGCATCATGGTGATGACGCCCCGGCCTGGGCGGGTGCTGGCGATGCTCGACAATCCTGGGGTGGACTCCGGATCGGACAGCCCGGCCGTTCTGCGCACACAGAAAGAGATCCGCGGGCTGCTGGGCGTGGAGAACGGCGATGCCCTCCATGGCGACTGAAGAGGCGAAGGGAAGCATCGCGACTGGCCGTCCGTTCGGCCTGTCCTGGATTTGGCTCGTGGGGCGCTTCCCACTGGGGAAGGTGGTCATTGTCCTGCTCCTCCTGGCCGGCTGGGAGATCGCGCCGCTGGCCTTTGCCGCGAACCCGCTGCTCTTCCCGCGGGCATCCGCGGTGCTGGGTGTGTGGGCACGCGGCGTCGCCAGTGGAGAGCTGCTGGTCTACGCGCAGCGCTCGCTGCGGGTACTGCTGATGGGTATGGCGCTGGGAGTCATTGGAGCGTTCGGGCTTGCGATGATCGCGTTGTTCACGCGCCGCGGCCGGGAGTTCCTCGAGGTCGCCACGAGCATGTTCAACCCGCTTCCGGCGATCGCGTTATTTCCGCTGGCCCTGCTGTGGTTTGGGCTTGGCGTGCAATCGATGATCTTCGTGCTTGTCCACGCCACTATCTGGCCGATGGCGCTGAACATCTTCACGGGATTTATCACGGTGCCGCGCACGCTGATCCTTGTGGGCCGCAACCTGGGCCTGCGCCGGTGGCCTCTTGCCTGGTCGATCTATATCCCCGCCGCCCTTCCGGCCATTCTCACTGGGCTCAAGATCGCCTGGGCATTTGGGTGGCGGACGCTGATTGCCGCAGAACTTGTCTTTGGGGTGATCGGCGGCAAAGGCGGGCTTGGGTGGTTCATCTACCAGAAGCGCTATTATTTAGAGACGGCCGCCGTGTTTGCGGGGCTGATCACGATCGTGCTCATCGGGCTGATCGTGGAAAACGGAATCTTTCGAGCCGTAGAGGAGCGGACCATAAAGCGATGGGGCATGACCCACTGATGCACGCAGGCCGTGTCGTATCGACTGCGCGCGACTTCTATGCCGCGGTGGAAGACACGGCCTGCGCGCTTTATATCACAGCGCTCAAGGATGTGCCCGCCGACATCCGGACGGCGATCACGGCGGCGTACGAGCGGGAACGGCACGACGTCGCTCGCAAGATCCTGGGTCTCATCGTCCGCAACGTCGAGATTGCCGACGAGCGGCGGATGATCGTGTGTCAGGACACGGGAACCCCGATCTACTGGGTGGGCCTGGGTACCGGGATGCACGTCGACGGCGCGCGCGTGGCCGCCGCCTTACGGGCCGGGATCGAGCGGGCCACGCGTGATCATCCGCTGCGATCGAGCGTCTGTCACCCGATCACCCGCCAAAATCCGCAGACGAACACCGGCTACCGGATTCCGGTGATCCACTGGGAGTTCATCCCCGGCGCGGAGTACCTCGAGTTGCTCTGCGTGCCCAAAGGGTCGGGGTCGGAGAACATGAGCTTTCTACGCATGCTCACGCCGGCCGACGGCGTCGACGGGATCCGCCGGTTCGTCCTCGAGAGTGTCGTCGAAGCCGGGGCGAATCCGTGCCCGCCGTGCATCGTGGGCATCGGGGTCGGAGGATCGGCGGACGAGTGCATGGTGCTCGCCAAGCGCGCAGCCGTGCGCCGCATCGGCACGCACAACCCCGATCCCCACCTGGCGGCGCTCGAAGAGGAATTGCTCGCAAAAATCAACAGCCTGGGGATCGGACCGCAGGGTGTGGGTGGCGATACGACCGCCCTGGCCGTGCACATCGAGCACGCTTACACGCACATCACGCAAAACCCGGTCGGGCTCAACATGCAGTGCTGGCGGGGCCTGCGCGCCGAAGCCAGGATCTATCCTGACGGCCGCGCGGAGATCGGCTCCTCGAGCCTGAGCGTCCCGCAGCAGGAGCCCTGATGGCCGAGCACCGCCTCACGCCACCCCTCACCGAGACCGACGTGCGCGCCCTGCGGGTGGGTGACTGGGTGACCCTCAACGGGATCATCTTCGGCGTTCGCGACGCCACGCTGATCCGGATCTTCGATCACGGTCAGCAGCCCCCGGTCGACCTGCGCGGCGCCGTGCTGCTGCACACCGCGCCGAACGTTCGGAAGGTCGGGGACCGCTACGAGCCGCTGTCGGTGGGCACGACGACGAGCACCCGCATGGACCGCTTCACCGCTCCGTTGCTGCGCACGTATGACGTGCGGGCGATCATCGGCAAGGCGGGCCTGCTCGACGGCAGCGTGCGCGCGATGGCGGAGCACGGCGCGGCGTATTTCACGATCGTCGGCGGGGCCGCGGCCTGGCAGACGCTGCACATCGAGGCGATCGAGGCGGTGTACTGGGAAGACCTGATGCCCGAATGCCTGTGGCAGTTTCGGGTCCGCGATCTTGGTCCGCTCCTGGTATCCATCGACAGTTATGGGGAGAGTACCTACGCGCGCGTGAAGCAGGATGCGCGCCAGCGGCTCGCCGGCTTGCTGGAGAAGTCCTCGTCGGAGAGTCCCCCGGGCAACCCACCTGATCGCGGAGACAAGCCGCATGGCGCATGAGGCTCTTGCCACCGACATTCTCATCCTGGGCGGAGGCGGGGCGGCGCTCACAGCGGCGCTGCACGCCAGCGAGCGGGCCCCGGGGCTCGATATCACCGTCGTCGTCAAAGGCCTGCTCGGCAAGAGCGGCTGCACGCGTATGGTACAGGGCGGCTACAATGCCGTCCTGCGCTCAGGGGATTCGTTCGAGCGGCATTTCGAGGATACGATCAGCGGCGGCGCGCGCCTGAACGATCAGGAGCTGGTCTGGATACTCATCACCCGCGCCCCGGAGATGCTGCTCGAGCTCGAGAATCGGTGGGGATGCTTCTTCGACCGGAATCCCGATGGAACGATTCACCAGAAGCCCTTCGGGGGACAGTCGTTCGACCGGACAGTCCATCGCGGTGACCTGACCGGGATCGAGATCATGGAGCGCCTCCGTGATGCGGTGTTGGGACAGAAGATCCGCGTGCTGGAAGATCACCGCGCCGTCGGCCTGATCAAGGATCGCGACGGCCGGCGCGTCTGCGGGAGCGTACTGCTCAACGTGCGCCGCGGATCCTTCGTCGTCGCTCACGCCGGGGCCGTGTTGCTCGCGACCGGTGGTGGGCCCACGATGTATGCGGTCTCAACGCCCTCGCGCGAGAAGACCACCGACGGCATCGCCATGGCGTACGACGCCGGCGCCGAGCTCATGGACATGGAGATGGTGCAGTTCCATCCCACGGGCATCGTCGTGGAAGGCTCCGAGCTGCACGGCGCCCCTCTCGAGGAAGGGCTGCGTGGCGCAGGCGCGCGCCTGTACAACGCGCAGGGTGAGCGCTTCATGGAACGGTATGATGCCCGGCGCCTGGAGCGCTCGACGCGCGACGTCGTCTCCCGGGCCTGCTATCAGGAGGTCCATGAAGGACGCGGTACCCTGGCGGGTGGCGTCTGGCTCGACATGAGCCACCTCGGCAGCGCGTTCATCGAGCGAGAATTCCCCGGCATGGTGGAGCGCACGAGGGCGGCCGGCTCCGATCTGGCAAGCGGTCCGGTGGAGGTGTCGCCGACGGCCCACTTCTTGATGAGCGGAGTGCGGATTGACGAACGCTGCCGGACGACCGTTGAGGGACTCTACGCCGCCGGAGAAGACGCCGCCGGTGTTCAGGGGGCGAACCGGCTCGGGGGAAATGGGGTGGCGGAGTCGATCGTGTTCGGCGCGCTGGCAGGTGACGTGATGGTCGAGGACGTCTCCGGGCGCCCGCGCGAGACGCCGGACGAGCGCGAGGTCGACCGCGTCGTCGCCGAGGCCACCGCGCCGCTGCACCACGCAGACGGCGTCGATGGGTTCGCGCTCCTCGACCGTCTGCGCGCGCTGATGTGGCAGAAGGTCGGCATCATCCGCGATGGGCCTGGGCTCCGGGAGGCTATCGGCGAGCTGACAGAACTTGCGGCGTTCGCGCGCAGACTGAGCGTGCGCGGCGCGCCCCAGGCAAATCCGGAATGGCAGACCGCGCTCAACGCCAGGAACCTGGTGACAACGTCAATGCTCATCGCCCGCGCGGCGCTCGAGCGTCAGGAGAGCCGCGGCGCGCATTTCCGCGCCGACTTCCCCGCGGAAAACGACGCGGCGTGGCTCAAACACATCGTGGTCAAGAAAGGCGCCGACGGCCCTCAGATGTCCACCCGGCCAATACGCGTGCGGCGGCGGCAGGCGCTGGGAGCACAGCGCTGATGGATCAGCGGAATCAGGCGACGCCCGCCCCCGCCCCTACCCGCCGCGTGCGCGTCGCCCGCGGCGACGGCAGCGGAGGTACCCGGTATCAGGCCTACGACGTTCCGCAGACGCCCCGGACAACCGTGCTGGACGGGCTCCTGCATATCCAGCGTCATCTCGATCGCACCCTGACGTTCCGATATGCATGCAGGGTGGCCATGTGCGGCACCTGCGGGGTGCGGGTCAACGGCGTCGAGCGCCTCGCGTGCAGCACGCGTCTAGAAGCGGTTCCACCTCGTGAGGTCGTGGTCGAGCCGCTGCGTCATCTGCCCGTCATCAGGGATCTGATGGTTGACTTCGAGCCGTTCTTCGATGCCTGGCGTTCGGTCAAGCCGACCTTCATGCCGACACCGGCGCTGCAGCCCACGCCCGAGGGTCTCCCTGGCCCCGCCGTCATTGCCCCCGACAGCCGCGAGCGCACGGTCATCGATCGTCATCGCGAGTGCATTTCCTGCGCCATCTGCTTCTCGGCGTGCGACGTCGTGAGTCTCAACCCGGGATTCCTGGGTCCGGCCGCGATCACCAGATCGCTCTGCATGGTGATGGATTCGCGTGACCGGGGGGGCCACGAGCGGCTCGACGTCCTCGATCGGGAGAGCGGGTGCTGGCGCTGCCACACGCACACGACGTGCAGCGAGCTGTGCCCCAAAGGATTGGATCCGACCCTCGCCATTGAAGAGGTGAAGCGCATTCTGGCGGGCCGGACGCTCCAGAAGGCGCTCGGAAGGCACCGCTGAGTGCATCGGCTCGCGCCGGATCAGCGGATCAAGGTGTACGCTGAACTGTGGCCCGCGCATCCGCGGTGGGGCATGTGGGCATGGTGGGCCCAGCGGATCACCGGCCTGTTCCTCGTCGCCTATCTCATCTGGCATGTCGTGACCATTGCCGGGGCTCCGCGCCACCCCGAGCGCTTCGCCGCGCTGCTCCGCTTCTTGAGACATCCGGCGCCGTTTGTCGTTCTGCTCGTCTCCCTCGCCTACCATTCGGCCAACGGCGTGCGCCTCGTCCTCTTCGACCTCGGCATCGAATCGATGCGAGGGCGCCGGATGTTCTGGGGCTGCATCGCCATCGCGTGCCTGATCGCTGCGGCCGGCGTTCTGCGGGGTGTGTTCCGTGTGCCGTAATGTGCGGAGATCGGGATGAGCGCCGCGCTCTGGCTGCTGCAGCGGGCCAGCGGCCTGCTGCTGGTGCTGCTAGTGGGCATCCACGTCGGCGTGCAGCACGGCCTCTTTCGCGTTCCGCTGCGGCGCACCATGTTGATCGGCGTCGACTGGCTCCTGCTGGCGGTGGTACTCTATCATGGGTTGAACGGGGTGCGCACTGTCGCCTACGACTACATTCACCGCCGCCCTGCGCAGCGCATGGTTGACTGGGCCCTGTGGATCGCGGGGCTTGTGTTGTTCTTCTACGGCAGCTGGGGGCTTCTAGGGTTCATACGTTAGCGGATGCAGCAACGCACGTGACGCACGCTGAGCGGCTCGCGGCCTTCGTCGTACGGGCGTCCTATGACGAGCTGTCGGAGGCAGCCCGCCAGCAGCTCAAGATCCGTGTGCTCGATTCCCTGGGCTGCGCCATTGGGGCGCTGGACGGCGAGCCCATCCGAATGGTGCGCGCCCAGGTTGACGAGTTCGGCGGCGCGCCACGATGTACGCTGATCGGAGGCGGGCGGACGGCGCCGGACCGGGGGGCGCTGTACAACGGCGCGCTGGTCCGCTACCTGGACTTCAACGATAGCTACCTGGCGCCGGGGGAGACCTGCCATCCCAGCGACAACGTGGGCGCGGTGCTGGCCGCATCCGAGTACGCTCGCGGCACCGGCCGCCAGTTTCTCACCGCCCTGGCGGTCGCGTACCAGGTGCAGTGCCGCCTGAGCGACGTCGCCCCCGTGCGAAGCAAGGGGTTCGATCACACCACGCAAGGCTCATATGCGGCCGCCTGCGGTGTCTCGAAAGCCCTGGGGCTGGATCAGACCCAGACCGCGAACGCGATCGCCATCAGCGGCACCGCGTTCAACGCGCTGCGCGTCACGCGCACCGGCGCGCTCTCCCACTGGAAAGGCCTCGCGTATCCCAATCTGGGATTTGCGGTCACCCACGCGGCGTTTCTCGCTTCTCGAGGCATTACCGGCCCCCCGGAAGTCTTCGAGGGCAACAAAGGCTTCATGGACGCGATCGCCGGCCGCTTCGAAATCGACTGGCTGAAGGAAGATCTCGAGCGGGTGAGACAGACCATCCTCAAGAAATACAACGCAGAGATTCATTCACAGTCGACGCTGGAAGGCGTCATCGAGCTCACACGCGAGCACGGCTTCAAGGCGGAGGACATTGTGCGGGTAGAGATAGAGACCTTCGACGTCGCCTACCACATCATCGGCGGGGGCGAGGAAGGGGACAAGACGGCGATCCGGACCAAGGAAGAAGCGGATCACAGCCTGCCGTACATGGTGGCCGTGGCCGTACTCGACGGCCAGGTGATGCCCGAGCAGTACCGCCCCGAGCGGATCGTGCGTGACGACGTCCAGGCGTTGCTGCGCAAAGTGATCGTGCGCCCTTCCGACGCCTACAGCCGGCGATTTCCTCAGCGCATGCCATGCCGTGTGGCGATCACGCTCCACGACGGACGGACGCTCGTCAAAGACAAAGACGATTACGAAGGCTTTCATACCCGGCCGATGCAGTGGGAAACCGCGGTCGCGAAGTTCGAGCGGCTCGGCGCGCCCTATACTAATGCGGGCCTGCGCCGTGAGATCGTCGACGCCACGGCCGCCCTGGACGGCATTCGGATCGCCGACCTCATGCGGGTGCTGGCGGGGGTTGCCGCTCCGGCACGCGGATAGCGCCCGCTGAGGCCGCAGGTGGCAACAGAAACGGGAGGCAGATCGATGGAGCGCGCGTTTTCATTCCTCAAGGTCAACGACCGCCCACCCAAGCCGCGCACCCGCGGCGTCACCGAAATCCGGGGGCCGTATTACACGCCTATGGGTACGCGCTACCTGCAGGACGTGCTCGAGACCATGGGCGCCTACGTCGACGCGCTCAAGTTTGCCGGGGGCTCGTTCTCGCTGATGCCCACGCAGGCGGTGAAAGGGCTGATCGACCTCTGCCACGCGAACAACGTGCTCGTGTCCACCGGCGGGTTCATCGAGAACGTGCTCACGCAGGGTGCGCAGGCGGTCGACCGATACATCAAGGAGTGTGCGAAGCTGGGCTTCGACATCATCGAGCTGTCCAGCGGGTTCATCACGATTCCGACCGACGACTGGCTGCGTCTGGTGGAGACGGTGCAGAAGGCGGGCATGAAGGCCAAGCCCGAGGTGGGAATTCAATTCGGGGCCGGCGGCGCAACTGCGGTGGCGGAACTGGAGGCCGAGGGGACACGCGCGCCGGAGTGGGCCATTGGCCAGGCCAAACGGTTCCTTGACGCTGGCGCCTACATGATCATGGTCGAGTCCGAGGGGATCACCGAGAACGTCCGGACCTGGCGGACTGATGTCCCGGGCAAGTTTGCCGACGCGCTCGGACTGGAGAAGGTGATGTTCGAAGCGTCCGATCCGGAAGTCTTCGCCTGGTACATCAAGAACTACGGGCCCGAGGTCAACCTGTTCGTGGACCACAGCCAGATCGTGCAGCTCGAATGCCTGCGTTCAGGGATCTGGGGGACGAAGAGCCTCTGGGGCCGAGTGCTGACGTATAAGGGCTAGAACGTCTCGGCCACGGAGCTCGTAGGGCTCTGTCGAGACGGCGCGGGAATCGCGGCCGCGAGCAGCAGGTCGACACCGCTCGATGGATCGGGGACGCGCCATCCCTCCTGAGTGCGCACTGGCTCGGCTCCACCAATGCGCAGTCGTGCCACCACCGTCTGCAATTCGGTCTCATCGGGCAGGACGATCGTAAACTCACGGAGCCCCGCCGACCCTGCGGGCGGTCGAGGCGCGCCTGCGCCCGCCCAGATGTTCGCGCCGATATGGTGGTGATAGTCTCCCGCCGCCAGGAAGAGCGCGCCCGGATAGTCACGCTGTGTGACCTCAAATCCCAGGACCCGGTGGTAGAAGGCTTCGGCCTGCTCGAGCGACGAGACGTGCAGGTGCACGTGCCCGATCCTGGTAGATGGATCTAGCGCGAACGGCTGGTTGGACGCCTCTGACCGCACCTCGGCGAGGAGGTCGTCCAGATTCAGCGGATCCGTCGCCATCGCGACGCCACCGCTGGTCCTTGCCCAGCGCTCTCGAGGCCGATCGGCGTACAGCTCGATGCCGTTGCCGTCCGGGTCGTCGAGATAGAGAGCCTCGCTGACCAGGTGATCGGATGCGCCGTGCAGCCGGTAGCGCGTCTCGATCAGGCGGCGCAGCGACCGCGCCAGCGCCGCTCTAGTGGGCATCAGGATGGCGAAATGATACAACCCGATGGTGCGGCGAGGCTGTGGCCGAGCGCCGGGCACCTCGGTGAGCCGTACGAGGACCTCTCCTGGCGCCTCCGGACCGGCGGCGAGCGCCGCCGACGCGTTGGCGCGCGACGCGGTCCGCAACCCGAGGACATCTTCGTAGAATCGTACCGAACGCTCCAGGTCGCCCACGGCCAGGTGAACTGGTCCCATGGCCGTAGCGGGATGAATCGGCACCGGCAATACATCACGCATGATCGGCAGCAGCGGGATCCTCCTTACCGCACAACGTCAGAACAGCACCAGCAGCACATACCCCGCGACGAGCAGCACGGCGAGCCCCACCCAGCGCAGCGCGCGTGAGCGCCGCGGACGTTGCGCCGCCGGCCGATGATCAGGCGTCTCGGCGCACGACGAGCAGTAGTTCCCGGTGCTGAGCCGAACGACGCACTCCGCGCACAAGGCTTTGCCGCAGCCGGCGCAATAGGCCAGCGCCGTACGCTCGGCATGGTGCGCGCAGGCGATGGCATTCAATGCCCCACGCGGGCCTCGACCGGGCGGGTGTGCGGCATCAGGAACGCCCACATTGCGGTGTTGAAGTCGTCCGGCGTTTCCACGTACGGCAGATGCCCGGTGCCCTTGATCAGGTGCACACGAGATCCGGGGATAGCCCGCGAGGCAACCGCGGCCTGATCGGGTGGGATGATCCGGTCGCGGTCACCCCAGAGGATCAGGGTCGGCGCGGCAACACGGGCGGCCGCCCGGTGCACCTCGGCGACCATGGACTGCCGGACGCCACCCAGCCCGACCGCGATGCGCAGCACCTTGAGATACGTCCGCTCATGCGCCGGCTTGGCGGCGTTGGTCTTGATGATCTCGAGCACCTGCGGCGGAACGCGCCGAGGGTCCGTGAAAAGATCGCGCACCGCCAGGTGCGGGTCGAGGCGCGCCAGGGCGAGCAGCCCCTCGCCAAGCAGCGGGACCGTCTGCAGACGCATGAGCAGATTCACACCCGTGCCAAATCCGCCGGGGGCGACGAGGACCAGCGCGCTGATCCGCTCGGGCACGGTGCCGGCCGCGAGCGTTGCGATTGCCCCACCGAGCGACGATCCGACGAGCACCGGGGCCTTGATCCCTACGGCGTCCAAAAAGCCGAGAACCGTCTCCGCGGCGCCGCTGGGTGAATAGGCCGACTCGCGCGGATCCGATTCCCCGAATCCGGGATAGTCGAACGCGATCGTCGTGTGCCGCTCGCTGAGCACAGGGGTTGTCCAGTTCCAGAACTCCAGCGACGCGCCCACACCGTGAATCAATACGATCGGCGGTCCACTGCCCTGTACGCGATAGCGGATGCGGGATCCGAATATTTCGACGAAGCGGTCTGTGCTCACGACGCTCCTCCTTGGCGGCCTGAGGATGATGGGGCGAGATGAGTGCGGGGCGGCCGTTGCGGCGGGGTGCGCCTCAAGCCACGCAGGCGCTTGAGGCGGGTGATGTTCTTCCGGTCGGGCCCTGCCCGATCGAATCCCGGTGTCTCCATGATTCCGAACAGCGGGCGAAGCCGGGGATGTGCGAGCAGTGCGCGAAAGCCGTCGAGGCCGATCCAGCCTTCGCCGATATTCTCGTGCCGGTCGACCCGCGAGCCCAGTGCGCCCTTGGAGTCATTGAGATGGATCATGCGGACGTGCGGCCAGCCGACCGTACGATCGAAGGCCTGGACCATCCCGTCGATGCCGGCCGGCGTGCGCAGGTCCCACCCCGTGGCAAACAGGTGCGCGGTGTCCAGACAGATGCCGACGCGCGGGTTGTGGCCGAGCAGATCGAGCATTTCCGCGAGATCGTCGAACTCCGCGCCAAGAAGCCCGCCCACCCCGACGCTGTTCTCCAGGAGCACCATGGCGCGCGTCGTCCGATCGAGGATGGAGCGGATCGAGGAGGCCGCCCGCCGCAGCGCCAGAGGCCGCGGCGTTCCCATGCGGCTCCCCAGGTGCGTGACCGCGCCGAGACCCTCGAGTCGTTCCGCCCCGCGGAGCGTGGCCAGCAATGAGATCATCGACTTTCGGCGATACTCGCGATTTGGCGCCGCGAGATTCACCAGGTAGGCGGCGTGGGTGACGAGCGGATCCAGCATTGCCGCGCGGCGTTTGTCGACGAATCGCGCAATTGCCTCCTCAGTGTACACGACCACCCGCCACTGCCGCGGCGACCCATAGAATATCTGGAGACACTCGCACCCGATTGCCACCGCGCGGTCGATCGCCAGGTCAAGAGAGCCGCTGATCGAAACGTGAGCTCCCAGTCGCATAACGCAACACAGGGGTTTCTGTGGCGGCGCGGCCCAGCCCTGCCCACCCCCGGCGCGCGCACGGGCCCGGGTCAGCGCGCGTAATCTCCAAACCGGTAGCCGCCCGGCGCGCCTCCCGGCGCGTTGACAATCCAAAACTGCGATTCCTATCATGAGTGACGTCATGGTAGAGGCGCGCCGCGTGCCGCGTCGGCTGGCCGATCTCGCGCTCCTCGCTGTGGCCGCCGCTTGGGGCCTGACCTTCCCGCTCGGCAAGATCGTCCTGTCCACGCTGCCGCCGTTTACATATCTTGCGGTGCGGTTTGGTCTGGCCGCCGCCGTCCTGCTGGCGATCCTGCCCCGGGGCGGGGCTGCCACTTCCAGGCGCGATTGGACGGCTGCCGCCGGCGTTGGCATCGTGCTCTTTGTGGCGTACGGGCTGCAAACGTTCGGTCTCAGGCTGACGACAGCGTCGAACGCGGGGCTCATCACCGGGCTCTCCGTGGCAATGGTTCCCGTGATCTCGGCCGTGTGGTTGCGCCGGATGCCACATCCCGCCGTGCTCGCCGGGGTCGCTGCGGCGACGATCGGGTTGGGGCTGCTGACCCGTTCGCGCTGACCGCGGCGCAGGTCGTGGCCGTGGCCGGGCTCGGCGCGCTGGCGGCGATCACCGAGCATCCGGGGAACGCTCTTGCCAGCGCCGGCGCCGTTGCTCGGCGACACGCTGAGCGGCCTCCAGGCGCCGGGCGCGGCGTTGATCCTCGCAGGTATTGTCACCGCCGAACTGAAGCAGGACGCAGGCACGGTGCATCGGGAGGAGCGACGATGAGCGATTCACGAGGGTTTCAGACCCGCGCGATCCACGGTGGGACGGTGCAGGATCCGCTGAAGTCTGTGAGCCCGCCCATCTATCAGACATCCACCTTCCGCTTCGATTCCGTCGCCGAAGGCGCCGAACTAGGAAAGGATCGCGGCGAAGGCTGGTACTACACGCGGTGGGGCAATCCGACAACACGGCTTTTCGAGGAGCGCATGGCCCTCCTCGAAGGCGCGGAAGACGGTCTGGCCACCGCCTCGGGCATGGGCGCCATCGCCATGGCCGTCGTCGGCGCCGTCGAACCTGGCGCGCACGTTGTCTCGCCGCGCGCCGTGTACCAGGCCAGCTTCCAGCTGCTCGATGAGATCCTGCCAAAGTTTGGCGTCGAGGTGACCTTGATCGATACGACCGACATCGCCGCGTATGAGCGCGCCGCGCGGCCCAACACCCGTCTGCTGTACATCGAGACACCCAACAATCCGCTTGTCCATGTGACCGACATCGCCGCCGTCGTGGCGCTGGCACGCCGCATCGGGGCCACCACGATTGCCGACAACACGTTCGCCTCGCCGTTCAATACCACGCCGTGCGCGCTGGGAGTCGATCTCGTAGTTCACAGCGCCACGAAGTACCTCGGCGGCCACGCGGATACTTCCGCCGGGGTGATCGTGGGCCGCCGCGATCTCATTCAGCGCGCCAGGCATCATCTGCGGATCTTTGGACCCGTGCTCGACCCGTTCGCGGCATGGCTGCTGCTGCGCGGCCTCAAGACACTGGGGCTGCGGGTCGAGCGCCACAACGCGAACGCGCGGCGGCTCGCCGAGTATCTCGCCGGCCACCGGCAGGTGGACCGGGTGAGCTACCCTGGCCTGGCAGGCCACCCCGGGCATGCCGTCGCTGCCCGCCAGATGCGCGGGTTTGGGGGCATGCTGTCGTTCGAGGTCAGGGGCGGCTTCGCGTCGGGCGTGCGCTGCGTGGAGTCTCTGCGGACCTGCCTGATGGCGGTCAGCCTCGGGGGGACCGAGACCCTCGTCACGCATCCGGCGTCGACCACCAGCGTAGACATTCCCCGGGAGCACCGCGAGCGCGCAGGGATCACCGACGGGCTGATTCGCGTATCGGTCGGGCTCGAAGACGTGGAGGATCTTATCGCTGATTTCGATCAGGCGCTGCGCCTCGCGGCGTAGCCACGGGCTCCGTGACGCCTGGACGCGTGTGGTGATGACCGCTACGCCCGATGCACCACTCGCGGCGCTGCTTGCCGCCACCCGGCTGCGGGTCGATCCGCGCGCTTTCGTGATCGTGGGAGTCCCATCGGCGCACGAGGCGAGCCTGCGCGGCGCGCTTGCCGGCATCTACGCCCCGTTCTTCGTCCAGATCTTCCCGCACGAGCAGACCCTCGTACTCCCAGAGGACGAGTGGAAGCGCCTGCGTGCGAAGTTGCCGGGCGCGCGAGAGGAACCCGGGCACCGCCTAGTCACCCTCGATGTCGTCCTCGACTGGGAGACAACAGGCTATCTTGCCGCCGTGACGGCCGCCCTGGCCGGTGCGGGCATTCCCGTCGGCGTGCTCTCATCGTTTCACCACGATCACCTGCTGGTGCCGGACGTTTACCTGAAACGTGCGGAGACGGCGCTGGAGCGCCTCATCGACGCCGCCCGCGCCGTCGTTCCTCCCGGATCGCAGGAAACCGCTTCCTTATAGCACCCACCGGAACAAGATTCGTTCGGCCTCGGCCAGTGTCGCCGCGTCGGCGTCCGCTTTGATAAGAACCAATGCGGGCGCACGGCGACTCACGCAGGGATTATATGTCACCGCCCGAAGGCATGGGCGTCATGGCGAGCGATCCGCTGGCGCTGCTGAGGCGCGTCCCGCTGTTCAAGGATGTGAGCGACGATGTGCTCATAGGGCTCGCGCCGCAGCTTCGCCGGCGCGCGTACCGAAAGGGAACGATGATCTTTCACAAGGACCAGGCGGGGGATGCGCTCTACATCATCGAGTCGGGCCGTGTCCGCATCTTCCTGCCCGCCGAAGGCGGTGACGAGTTGACCATCGACCTGCTGGCGTCGGGAGACGTCTTCGGGGACATGGCCCTCCTCGACGACCGGCCGCGGTCGGCCAGCGCGGATGCTCTCGAAGATACCGTCACGTACACGCTGGGCCGCGATGAGTTTCAGCGCTACCTTGCCGAGACACCGCGGCTGGCCAGTGCGCTGCTCCAGCTGCTGAGCGTCCGTCAGCGCGATCTCATCGAGTACACGGAAACCTTGGCCTTTCTCGACGTCCACGCCCGTATCGCCAAGGTACTGTTGGATTTGGCCAATCGCTACGGCACCAAAATAGCAGAGGGCATCGAGATCGACATAGACTTGACGCAGGCCGACCTCGCGCGGATGGTGGGGGCGACGCGCGAGCGGGTCAACCGCGCGCTCGCATCGTTTCGCGCCCAGGGAGTGCTGGAGCTGCGCGGGAAGAAGATCGTCATCCTCGATGCGGAGCGCCTGAGAAAGCGAATCTACTAGCGGAACGAGCGGGAGCAGTTGTCTTTCTCATCCCGCCCGCAGGGCGGGCGGCGGAGGACGTAGGTAGTGCTTTCGCTCTTCACTCCTCCACCGCCGTGAAATCCGCCGTGATCCATCCTTACTCCGCGACCCGGAGATCGTGCTCGAGCATCTCGGGCTCACGCTGATCCTGCGGGATAGCCTCTTCGACACGGGC
>JBQTJP010000010.1:0-10600 GCA_052386995.1 Armatimonadota bacterium | reverse complement strand
TGGCCACAGAATCATACACTGTCCAGTACTCGAAGAAGTGCAGCCCCGCATACGTCAGGGCTCCGTAGACGATCGCCGACGCCGCCGATCCGGTCACTTTCACGTATCGGGGAAAGAGAAGCGAATAGTGCGGGTTTGAACGCGATGATGACGCTGTGGAGGTGCATACCCAGTGGGTGAGACACCAGACCAGCCCTTTCGGCTCTCTTTCAACCCCGCGTTGAAGGTCGAGTTCCAGGGGTCGCGGGTCACCTCCGATGGCGGCCTGATCCTCGTGCGCGAGCTGGAGGAACGGTTGGGGTTCAGCGACCTCATCGCGCAGCACTTGACCGACCCTCGGGGCACGAACACCCAGCTCCCGCTCGCCGACCTGGTCCGGCAATCGGTCTACAGCCGGCTGGCGGGCTATGAGGACGTGAACGATGCGGAGCGTCTCTCCCACGATCCGACTTTCCGGCTGATCGGGTCGGAGCAGATCTGGGAGCGCGGGGCCGCCCTGACGTCCCGGGTGCACTCCTTCGAGACGGAGCTACTGACACGCGACGAAAACCTCGCCGGGCTGGCCGCGATCAACCGGGAGCTGATCGCGAGGGTGGACGCCCCGCAGCGGGTGGTGCTCGATCTGGACAGCACCGAGATCCCCGTCTACGGCCAGCAGGAGCAGAGCGCCTACAACGGACACTTCGAGTCGACCTGCTATCACCCGCTGCTATTGTTCAACCGAGAGGGCGACTGTCTGGCAGCGAAGCTGCGGCCGGGCAACGTCCACAGCGCCGAGCAGTGGGACCAAGTGCTTCTGCCCGAGATCGAGCGGCAGCAGCAGCAAGGCAAGGACGTGGTCGTCCGGGCCGATGCCGCCTTTGCCAAGCCGGAGGTCTACGAGGCCCTGGAAGCGCGGGGCGTGAAGTATGCGATCCGGATCCCCTCCAACGAGACGCTGGAACAGGCCGTCGCGGAGTTGCTGACGCGGCCCGTGGGAAGACCCAGTCACAAGCCGGTGGTCCGGTACAAGAGCTTCCGGTACCAGGCCGGGAGTTGGAAGATCGCGCGGCGGGTAGTGGCGAAGGTCGAGTTTCACTGTGAGGAACTGTTCCCCCGGGTGGGTTTCATCGTGACAACCCCTGGAGACGGACAGCCGGGCGGTGGGGACGGCGGAGCAATGGATCAAGGCCGGCAAGGAGGCGGTGATGAAGACGGGTGGCCGTCTGGTCAAACACGCCCGCTACTACTGGCTGCTGCTGGCCGAAGGGCACCTGACGCGGCGGCTGTTCGGGCGATCCTGCGGCGGCTTGAGGCGCTCCCTGGACCTGCGGGGTAGCAGACACTATCGGTGCAGCCAAAGCGGGCAGAATGGAGGCCGGGTGGGTGCGGTGTCCGAGAAATCGGCTGGCAAGTCCACGGCCACCCCAGGGCTGGGGGTTTGGGAGGGTCAGGATGGGGCTTTCTGGGAGCCGCCGTGCACGGTCGGCGCTGAAAAATCGGCTTGGCTCTCTCCGACGGGAGGAGTTCGGGAATCCAAAACGGAAACTCGGATGAAGCGTTTTCGATACTGCCCACATGTTCTATTCTACGAAGCCGTGGCATTGCAGTGTGACCGGAAGCGAGATGAAAACCGATGAGAAGGCGGATTGTCTTACAATTGCTGACCCTGGCTGTTCTCATAGCCGCACTGTCTGGTCTTGGGACCGCCGGACCGGCCGCGAGGATCGGCGTGCTGATTCACCCGACTCTGTACCGGGCCACCGGAGGAGAAACGGGTGTCATCCACGAGGTGGCGCAACGCCACGACTTTCAGGTCGAGGTGGTCACCGCAACCGATCAGCTTGTCGAGAAGGCCACGCTGGAGTGGATCGCCAAATCCGGGCGATACGACGTCGTGACCATCCTCGATCGCGACCTCCACGAGCGGCACGCTGCGTTACTCCAGCCGCTCGATGGGTTCTTCGACAAGGTCGCCCCCGGCTACAACGCCGAAGACATCATTCCCTCCCTCATGGCGGTAGGCCGGGTGCCGACCGGGGGTCCGCTGGTGGCCATCCCGTTCCGTGCCGGTGTCGGCCTGCTCTTCTATCGCAAAGACATCCTCGATCAGCTGCGACTGCAGGTCCCCACGACGCTGACCGAACTCATGGAGACCGCGAAGCGTATCGCTGAGGCTAAGAGGGACGGCAAGGTCGATGCGTTTGCCCTCGTGCAGCGGGCCAAGGACCCCTTCACAGCGGTCGAGGATTTCCTCCGGTACCTGTATGCGCACGGGGGCCGGGTCATGGATCCGGCCAAGCGCGCGTGCCTTCTCGATCGCGCGGACGGCGTTGCGGCAGAAAAGTTCCTAGTGGATCTGGTCAAAAGCGGGGCCGCGCCCCCGGACATGGTGGCGTACGGCCGTGACGAGCAGATCGTAGCCTTCCAGCAGGGCCGCGTCGCGATGACGGTCGGCTTTAGCCCGTACTTCGGGTTGTTCGAGGACGCGCGCAGATCCGTGGTGGTGGGCAAGACGGGATTCGCGCCCATGCCGACGGTGCGCGGTGTGCCCCCCGGACGGTCGTTGAACTCGGTTTGGTACCTGACGATGGACAAGAACAGCAGGAACAAGGATGCGGCCTGGAAGGTGATTGAGGCGCTGACCGACCCCGCTAATCAGACGCGGATGGCAATCAGGTTTGCTAATGGGCCCGTGCGCATCGGGATCTATAAGAGCAGGCAGTACATTGAGGACTTCCCGCTGGCGCCAATTGTGTTGGAGGCCATGCGCGTGTCCACGAGCGAGTCACACGTACAGTGGCAGCGCATGCAAGACATCATCTTTGAGGAGCACACCGGTGCGCTCCTCGGCCGGAAGGTCCCGGAGCAGGCTGTTGAGGCAATGTGCCGGCGCATCACACCGCTCCTCTCAGGCCGCTAGGGTAACGGAGGCCCGGTCCGGAACAGGCGCCGGGCAGAGGGCGGTTGAGCATCATCTCACCGGTGCGGAGGGCGGGCGCGGAGATCGAAGGGCGTCGCCTCCATACCCTGACGCGGGCCACGCCATATCTCCTGCTGGTCCCCGCGTTCCTCCTTCTCGCCGTCATCACGATCTACCCACTCGTCTGGAACGCGATTCTCGCGCTGCTGAACTGGGAGTTGACGGCGCCAGACGTGCGGCGGTTCGTCGGCCTGGCGAACTTCCGCGACCTGTTCTTTGGCCGGGCAATCCCGTTTTGGGAATCGCTGCGTTTCACGCTGGAGTTTACGGCGGCGTCCGTGACGCTCACGCTGGTACTGGGACTGGCGAGCGCCCTGCTCGTCCGGCCGCTGCGGCGCGGGCGCAGCGTCGTGGTGGCCCTGCTCTTGCTGCCGTACATGATGGCGCCGATCGCCGTGGGGCTGGGGTGGCGCCTAATGTGGGCACGCGGGTACGGCGTCGTGAACTTCCTGCTGCGCGCGGTCGGGCTGGCAGAGGTCTCCTGGTTGGCGGAACCGACCGCCGCGGTGTGGGCTGCCATCATTACTGAGGTGTGGCGGTCTACACCATTCGCCATGCTCATTCTGCTTGCGGGTCTGGCCGCGCTGCCCGCCGAGGTGTTCGAGGCCGCGAGAATTGACGGAGCCTCTACCCTTCAGGAGATCCGCTACGTCACGCTGCCGCTGCTGATCCCATCGCTGACGGTGGTTGTGCTCTTTCAGACGATCATCAAGCTCAGGGTCTTCGATCTCATCTTCTCCCTGACGGGCGGCGGGCCGGGCACGACGACCACACCGCTGGGGCTGCTGCTCTACCGCACGTCGTTCCGCTACTTCGACGGCGGCCTCGCGGCCGCCCTGGCCGTCGTTACCCTGGCCCTGGGGGCCGCTCTGGCGTTCCTGTATCTGCGGGCTGTGCCGCTGCGTGAGGAGGCCTGAGGTGACCTTGCGTCGAGTAAGCCGACTGCTGGGGGCGGTGGCGCGGGGGGCGGCGCTGGCTATGCTCCTGACCCTCGCGGTGGGCCCGATTCTGTGGTTGATGCTGACCTCGATCAAGCCGCGCGTCGATATCTTTGCCAGCACCCCACGGATCCTGTTCCGTCCGACGTGGGAAGCGTGGGAGAAGCTGCTCTTTCACGGCGCTTGGGGCGATAATCTTGCGAACAGCCTGTGGATCGCCGGTGGCACCACGCTGGTGACCACGATGATCGGCAGCGCGGCCGCCTATGCCTTCGCCCGGTACCACTTCCGATGGCGCCGCCCGTTCCTGTTTGCGACCTTCGCGTCGCGCCTGCTCCCTCCCATCACGACGGTCGTGGCGTTGTTTCTCCTGCTGGATCGGGTCGGGCTGATCGATACCCGACTGGCATTGGTCGTGATCTATACGGGGTTAGAATTGCCGCTTGCCATCTGGATGCTGAAAACACACTTTGACCACGTCCCGATCGAACTTGACGAAGCCGCCTATCTCGACGGGTGCAACCGGTGGCAGGCGTTCCGGCACGTCACATTCCCCCTGGCCGCGCCCGGCATGGCGGCAGCAGCGACATTCCTGTTTGTGACGGCCTGGAACGAGTTCACCTTCGCATTCATCTTCACCAGCACGCGGGCGCGGACGCTGCCGGTTGTGATCGCGCAGACCATTGGCGAGTTTGAGATTTACTGGAACGACCTGACGGCGCAGGCGACGTTGATTGTTCTGCCCGTGCTGCTCTTCGCCCTGGTGGCGCAACGCTATCTGATTCAGGGGCTGACGGTTGGCTCGCTGAAGTAGATCGATGAAGACAGGTGTGAGTGAAGATGCTGAAGATCGTGGGACAGTGGGACGTGGTCGTGGCCGGGAGCGGTCCGGCAGGGCTCGTGGCGGCGGTGGCGTCTGCGCGCAACGGCGCGCGGACGTTGCTTGTCGAGCGCTATGGCTTTCTGGGCGGGAACCTCACGGCCGGGATGCTTGGGAACTTCCTGACCTTCCACAACATGCGCGGGCAACAGATCGTCGGCGGCATCGCCCAGGAGATCGTCGACCGTCTGGTGGCCCGAGGTGGATCGCCCGGGCATCTGCGGAACGCGTATGGCAACTCGTACACCGTAACGCCGTACGATACCGAGGCGATGAAGGCGGTCGCTATCGAGATCGCGCGAGAAGCCGGCGCGGAGCTGCTGCTGCACACCTTCATCACCGACGCCGTTGTGGAGGGCCGCCGGCTGCGCGGGCTGCAAGTGGCCAACAAGTCTGGCCTCCAGTTGGTCATGGGCCAAACGCTCGTCGACGCAAGCGGGGATGGTGATGTCGCCGCACTGGGCGGCGCCGCGTTCGAGAAGGGACGGGTCGAAGATGGGGCCACGATGGCCATGACGTTGATGTTCCGGGTGGCCAACGTGGATACGGGGAAGGTTGCCGCGGGGGTGCGCGAACGCCCCGATCAGTTCATCCTGGCGGAAGATCCGTACATCGGCAAGAGCCGGGCGGAGGTTGCGGCTGGCATCCGGTCGATGGAGGATGTCCCGTTGCTGACGGGATGGTTCGATCTGGTTGCTGAGGCCAAGACGCGCGGGGAGTTTCATCCTAATCGCCAGCGGGTCGTCCTGTCGCTGTCGCCACGCCCCCGTGAGGTCTATGTGAACTCTACGGCCGTGGTCCGGTACGACGGCACGGATGCCCGACAACTCACCGCAGCCGAGGTCGAGGCTCGTCAGCAGGTGCAGCAGGTCTTCAACTTTCTCCGGCAGTACGTCCCCGGGTTCGAAGACGCCGTGCTCGCCGAAGTGGCGCCGGGGGTCGGGGTTCGGGAGACTCGCCGGATTATCGGGGATTACGTACTGACTCTGGAGGACGTGCTAGAAGGACGGTCGTTTCCTGACGGGGTGGCGAAAGGAGCCTATGCGGTCGACGTGCACGAACCCGATGGCACGATCTGGCACAGGCACGTGAAGGACGGCAAGGCCTATGACATCCCGTATCGGTGCTTGGTGCCCAGGGATGTCGGCGGGCTCCTTGTCGCAGGACGCTGCATCTCAGTCACGCGCGAGGCGCTGGGCAGCACTCGGGTGACGGCGCAGGCGATGGCGATGGGCCAGGCCGCTGGAACGGCGGCAGCTTTGGTGGTCAAGGAAGGGGTTGAACCTCAGGCGCTCCCGCCAGCAGTGCTTCGCTCCGCGTTGAAGGCTCAGGGAGCGATCGTCTAGCCCGCGCTTTGGAGATCTACAGCGGCTGCACGACCACGGCGGCCTCGATGCGTTTCGCGGCGCGCCGGAGCTCGGCGGCAGTAGTTTAGCAAACGTTTCGTCGGTTGCGAATTGTGCCGGCGGCGCGACGACTAATCCCGCCACCAGCTGCCCATCGGCGCGTCGCACCGGCACGCCCATCGAACTGATCCCGACTCGTTCTTCGCGACGCGCGTGTCGGGCAACCGTCCGCCAAAATCAACTGGACTTCGCTTACGCGTGATGCGGGACGCGACGAAAATGACGAGGAGAGCGAAAGCGAGTTGCACGAGTTGGCTGATGATGTTCGGGGCTACCGCGGTCGTCCGCATGGCCTGACGATCGAATGGCAGTCCGCCGCGTCCCAGCACCAGCGTGAAGACGACCGCGAGGACAACGGCGACCGCTAACACCTGCACCGCTCGAGTCCAAAGGAAAGTCACACTATTCATGATAATTGCTCCGTTGTCGATTTTGGGCCCTCCCGAACGACTATGTGGTGTCAGCAGCAGTTCCACTACGATCGAGGAGGAGAGCTATGAGATATCTGTGCCTGATCTACGATGAGGAGAAGAAGCTGGGTACCATGTCTAAGAGCGAGGGGGACGCCTTCATGAACGAGTACGGCGCCTTCACCGAGGGGATACGAAAGAGTGGTCAATTCCTTGGTGGGGAGGCGCTCCAACCCGTTCAGACAGCCACGACCGTGCGGGTCCGGAACGGCAAGGTGTCCACCACCGACGGTCCCTTCGCCGAGACGAAGGAGCAGCTAGGCGGGTTCTACCTCATCAACGCCAAGGATCTGAACGAGGCTATCCAGGTGGCCTCGAAGATCCCCTCGGCGCGCCTGGGGAGCATCGAGGTGCGGCCGATCAGGGAGTTCAACTAGCCGTAGCCCGACGTCGGCAGGAGGACCAGCGTTCGTGGGTGATGGAGTGGGTCCGACCCGCCGCTGATGAGCGAGGACGCGGCCGAACGGGTGCGTGAGACGGTGGACGCCGTCTACCGCGCCGAGTCACGCCGCGTCCTTGCCACCCTGATCCGTCTGCTCGGCGACTTCGACCTCGCCGAGGAGGCGCTGCACGATGCCTTCACGGCAGCGCTGGAGCGCTGGCGGCGCGACGGCGTGCCCGCCAATCCCCGCGCCTGGCTCGTTTCGACCGGCCGCTTCAAGGCGATTGACGGGATGCGCAGGCGCGCCCGCTTCGACGCATCGCTGGGGGTGTTAGCGGAACGACTCGACGCCGACACGGCTGATCAGGCCGAATCGGATGACGAGGGCGTCGAGGACGACCGGCTGCGGCTGATCTTCACCTGCTGCCATCCGGCCCTGCCGCCGGACGCCCGGGTGGCGCTCACGCTGCGGGAGGTCTGCGGCCTCACGACCGAGGAGATCGCGCACGCCTTCCTCACCGCTCCGCCCACGGTGGCCCAGCGTGTCGTGCGCGCCAAAGCGAAGATCCGCGACGCGCGCATCCCCTATCAGGTGCCGTCGCGGGCCGATCTGTCAGATCGGCTGGACACCGTGCTCCATGTAGTCTACCTGGTGTTCAACGAGGGGTACTCCGCGTCATCCGGTGCGTCGCTGACGCGGCCCGATCTCTCGGCCGAGGCGATCCGCCTGGGGCGGCTGCTGATCGAATTGCTGCCGGAGCCCGAGGTGATGGGACTCCTGGCGCTGATGCTGCTGCACGAATCGCGGCGCGCCGCCCGCACCTCGCCTGCGGGCGAGCTGGTCCTGCTGGACGACCAGGACCGCTCGCTCTGGAACCGGGATCAGATCGCTGAGGGGACGGCGCTGGTGGAACGGGCGCTGTTGTCGCGCAGGTTCGGCCCGTACACCCTCCAGGCGGCGATTGCGGCGGTGCACGCCGAGGCGCCCAACGCCGCCGCGACGGATTGGGCCCAGATCGTCGGACTGTACGACGTGCTGGCGCGCGCGGATCCATCGCCCGTGGTCGAGCTGAACCGCGCCGTGGCGGTCGCGATGCGTGACGGCCCATTGGCGGGTCTTGCCCTCATCGACGCCATCCTGGCGCGCGGCGATCTGGGAGACTACCACCTCGCGCACTCGGCGCGGGCGGACCTGTGCCGGCGGCTGGGGAGAACAGCGGAAGCCCGCGCCTCCTACAAACGGGCCCTCGGCCTTACTCGGCAGGAGCCGCAGCGGCGGTTTCTCGAGCGACGGCTGGGCGAGCTGCGGGACTGAGAAGGCAGCCGTATGCGCCACCCTAACACTCGCACTGCTTGAGCGACGAACATGGCTCTCAAGAGGATTCCCTACCAAAAGACCTCGCGGTTAATCAAGGCTTGCCTGTCCACCGAGGAGGATGAGGAAACTGTAGACTTGATTCGACGGTTACGCCCGGCGCGAGCGCGTGGCTATCTCACCCGAGGCGAGTTGGAAGCGGTCTGCTTCTGGAAATCTGCACGGGCAATCCACTACATCAGGAGCAACAGTCGTTCACGGATCCGCACCGCTACGCGGCGGGCCCTCGCAACGACAAGCGAGCGCCGTCGCCTTGAGGAACTTACGGTCCTGCGAGGTGTTTCGGTTCCGATGGCCTCGTCGATTCTGATGCTGGTCGACCCCCGGCGCTATGGCGTCATAGACATACGCGTCTGGCAACTCCTTTACGCAATAGGTGCGGTCACGAAGAAGCCGGCGGGCGTCGGCTTCAGTTTCGACAACTGGATGCAGTTTCTGCGGATCCTTCGGTACTTCGCGAGGAGATTCAACGTCAAGGCTAGAGACATCGAACGGGCTCTCTTCTGCGTGCACCGGAAATATCAGAAGGGCCGTCTGTATGCCTCCGGAAAACTCCGGACTGTCTAAACAGCGCGATGGAGCCGACCGCGCCGTGGGCGTCGTGAGCGCCGCGGCTCATCGCGAGGCGCTAAGCCGACGCGTCGATGGTAATATTGGGGCATGGAGGGCAAGGCAACCGAAGCTTCCACACCGCGTCGCAAGCTCTCAGCGATCCTAATGGTCGATGTCTCCGGCTTCGGCCGGATGATGGGGCGGGACGAGGAGGGCACCACCGCACTCATCCGCGAGTTCCACACGCGCACCCGGTCTCTCGTCGATGCGCACGAAGGGCGGGTGGTCGACACGGCAGGCGACTCCGTCTTTGGCGAGTTTGACAGCGTGATCAACGCCGTTCGCTGTGCGCAGGCGATCCAGCAAACGGAATCGACCGTCAACGCCGCTCGTCCGCCTGAAGAGCGTGTCGCGCCCCGGATTGGAGTGCATCTTGGCGACGTGATCGTTCAAGACTATCACGTGTACGGTGATGGGGTGAACATCGCGGCGCGGCTGCAGGCTGTCGCGGATCCTGGCAGCATCTGCGTCTCAGAGGCCGTCTACCAACAGGTCTATAAGAAGCTTGATCTTGCCTTCGAGGATCTGGGCGTCCAGGAGCTCAAGAACATCGAGCACCCGATCCGCCTCTACCGTGTGGTGTTGCCAGGGCATGACGGGCCTGTCGCGTTGCCCCAGCGGCCGCGGCAGCCTCTGCAGGCGCCCGATCCGGACGCCAGCAGGCCCGCCACAGTGAGGGCGAAGCGAATAAGGATTACTAGCAGCAAATCGACTTCAACGGTCAATCAATCAGGAATCTATGATCTCATTATTGTTGGATCCAGCAATCTCGTTGCGACGGCGCAAGGAAATAGAATCAAGACCATAAAGATAGCTGGAAGCAACAATACCCTGACAATTGGGAAAGACAATTCCGTGGATCAGATTGTGACAGCGGGAACGAATAACAAAATCCGTGTGCCTTCGGGCTCTGGAATCACCATATCAACGAACACTGGGAACAATAATCAAGTGCAGACATATCATCCAGACTGAGCAGGCACCCGTGCTTTGCTCATGGCGACCCTCCGATCTGCATCACTATCGAACACCATCTTCCGTGATGGCCTGATCACCCGATTCCTCATCATCCAGGACACGTCGGGGATCGTCGACGCCTACTGGTAGGCAACCGTGCATTGAACCGATTGCGGGGTTTTGGTGGAGTGACTACGGCTTGGCGGGAGGAATGGGTATGAACGCGCTCTACGTCGCCATGGAGGATGCCTTACTGATTATCCGCGAGGGCGGGGGTAGGTGGACCGTCGAGCAGCACCTCGACGGCACGGAACTCCAATGCGTGGCCGTCGACCCTCAGCATAGTGAGCGGATCTATGTGGGTACGGATGATCAGGGGCTGTGGAAGAGCCCTGACGGCGGGCGCACGTGGGCGGCAGCAGGGAAAGGCATCACCTGGGCGGACGTCACCGCCGTCGCTGTTGGCCAAAAACAGGGCGGGGTCGGTACGGTCTACGCAGGGACGGAGCCCAGCGCGGTCTTCCGTTCAACAGACGGTGGCGAGACCTGGAAAGAGCTCCACGGTCTCAGTAAACTCCCCTCGGCGTCCACCTGGAGCTTCCCGCCCCGGCCCGAGAC
>JBQTJP010000009.1:0-5149 GCA_052386995.1 Armatimonadota bacterium | reverse complement strand
TCAGAATCGCCACAGTCGCTGAGGGCCCGTATCGACGTGTCAATCACGGACGGTGATGGGCGGACTCTTCACTCCCTCAAGTAGCCTGACCGCCTGACCACTCACCTGATCGGCGGGTCCAATGCCGCGGCCCGCTTTACCAGATAGGTATGCATGGCAAGGTCGTCCGGGTCGCCGTGCGCGAGGACGAAGTCCGCAGCCTTGCGGTAGTACTCGGCCGCACGGATGTGGTCACCGCGGGCGGCGTAGACCATCGCTAGGCGTTCGAGTCCATCGTGCACCTGGGGGTAGCGCTGCAGGAGGTCGTGGGCCGCCTGTTCAGCCTCGTCGAGGCGCCCCGCGTCGATAAGGTCGATCGGGCGATTCGATGCCTCGTCGAGGCCGTCGTCATCGGCGTCAATGGCCGCGTATACCTTTGATGATTCGGCCTCGCGAGGGAGCGCTGCGGCACGTTCGGCCGCGGCGGCGCGCTCTGCGGCTTCATCACGTGGCAAACAGCATCGCTTGTATTTCTGTCCACTCCCGCACGGGCACGGATCATTACGTCCAATCTTCGCCATCGCCCCCTCTCGGAGGACCGTTGTACACCACGCTGCTCGCCGATGCGACCCTCTTCGAGGCGCTGCTCGCCATCGACCACGATCTCGCCGCTGCCGCGCAGACCGGCGGCTGCCTGATCTGTGGTGGCCGGCTCGATCATGCCGACTACCCACGTAAACCGAGGGGCGGACCCGCGACCCTCGGATCCGACTACGACAGGCGCACGAGTTTCTGTTGCGCTGATTGCCGCAAGCGCCTGACGCCGATGTCCGTCCGCTTCCTCGGTCGCAGGGTCTACCTGGGCGTCGTCGTGCTGCTCGCCGGTGTGCTGCGGCAAGGCCCTACGCCGTGGCGCGTGACCCGGTTGCGCGAGCAGCTCGGGGTGAGCGTCGAGACGCTGAGGCGCTGGCATCGCTGGTGGCGTGACGTCTTCGTGCATACGCCGTTCTGGAAGACCGCGCGCGCGCGCGTAGCCTCTGCGATTGATGAGGGCGGCCTGCCCCGGAATCTCGTCGAGCGATTCAGCGGCGACGGCCTCGCCCAAGTCGTGGCGATGCTGCGCTTTCTCAGCCCGTTGACGACCACCAGCGCAGTCGCACTGTGTGAGGGCCGATGAGGGCCCGCAGAAGACGCTTCTTGCGCGCGTGAAAGGCGATCGCATCTGATCGCGCCATCGACGCGCGGCTCCCGGTGGCCGTCGTCGGGAGGGCGATTCGATGGCGCACGACGACGGATCGGCACGACGACATGATCGATGGGCGCACTTGCGATTCGCGGTCGTGGGGACGCTGCTGGCCGCGCCGCCGAAGAAGGGCGAGCTGCACGAGGCGCTCACCGCACTGGCCGATCGCACCTGGCAGCACCCGACGCATGGCGAGCCGACGCGCTTCGCGCGCTCGACCATCGAGCGCTGGTACTATCAGGCGAGAAACGCCAGGCTCGATCCCGTCGCCCGCCTGCGCCGACGCGTGCGTCGCGACGCCGGTGCGCAGCCGTCGATGAGCGATGCGCTGCGCGACGCGTTGCGGGCCCAGTACGAGGCGCATCGCAGCTGGAGCTACCAGCTCCATCGCGACAATCTGCGCGCGCTCGCCACCGGCAATCCCAGGCTCGGACCGCTGCCCTCATACTCGACCGTGCGCCGCTACATGCAGGCCCAGGGCCTGCTGCGCACACGACGGCGCACCGCTCGTGATCGACCGGAGGCGGATCACATCGACGCCGCGCGGCAGCCTCGCGAGGTGCGCAGTTACGAGGTGGAATACGTCGGGGGACTGTGGCACGCGGACTTCCATTACGGCAGCCTGAAAGTGCTCACGTCGTCGGGCACCTGGGTGACGCCGCTCCTGCTGGCCTTTCTCGATGATCACTCGCGGCTCTGCTGTCACGCGCAGTGGTACCTCGCCGAAACCACCGAGACGTTCGTGCACGGACTCTCTCAGGCGATCCAGAAGCGCGGACTTCCGCGCGCCATCCTGACCGACAACGGATCCCCGATGACGGCAGCGGAGACACGCGAGGGACTCGTGCGACTCGGGATCACCGCCACGACGACCCTGCCGTACAGCCCGTACCAAAACGCGAAGCAAGAGATCTTTTGGGCCCAGGTCGAAGGCCGGCTGCTCGCGATGCTCGAGGGCGTCGCCTCCGATCTCCGTCTTGATCTCCTCAACGAAGCGACGCAGGCGTGGGTCGAGCTCGAATACCACCGAAAGACGCACGCCGAAACCGGCCAAACGCCGCTCGCTCGCTTTCTCGCCGGCCCCGACGTCTGGCGTCCCAGTCCGTCGGCCGACGCCTTGCGCGTCGCGTTCACCACCGAGCAGATCCGGTCGCAGCGGCGCTCGGACGGCACCCTGACCGTGGCAGGCGTCCGTTTTGAGATACCGGCGCGCTTTGCCCATCTGCCACGGCTCGCCGTCCGCTATGCGCGGTGGGATCTGTCCTCGGTGCTCGTGTGCGACCGCCGCACCGGCGACGTGCTCGGCACGCTCGCTCCGCTCGACAAAACGCGCAACGCCGATGCCGTGCGCCGTCGGCGTGCGGCCACGCCGCATACGGCGCCCATGCCCCCCGCCGTCGGCGTGGCACCGCTGCTCGACTCGCTCCTCCGCGAGTACCGCGCAACCGGCCTGCCGCCCGCGTACTTGCCCAAAGCGGATCCCAAACCGGAGAAGGACTGATGACCAAGAAACTGCTGCAGCTCTACGGCCTCAAGTGGAATCCGTTCGCGCCCGACGTCCCCCCCGAGGCATTGTTCGTTACGCCGCCCGTGCAGAGCTTTACCTGGCGCGTCGAGCAATTGGCGCGTGAGGGCGGCTTTGCCGCCATCCTCGGGGATCCCGGCACCGGCAAGTCGATCACGCTGCGTGTGCTCGCCGCGCGGCTCGCCGCCCTGCGCGACGTCGTCACCGGCGTGCTGACGCGCCCGCAGGCCGGCCTGGCCGATTTCTACCGCGAGATTGGCCACCTCTTCGGGGTGCCGCTCAGTCCGCACAATCGGTGGGCCGGGGCGAAAGCGCTGCGGGACACCTGGCGTGCGCACATCGACGCGGCGCTGTTCCGCCCCGTGCTCCTCGTCGATGAAGCCCAGGACGTGCGCACCGATGTCCTCAACGAGCTGCGCCTGCTCGCGAGCGCCGACCTCGACTCGCGCATCATCCTGACCGTGGTCCTCGCGGGAGACCGCCGCCTGCAGGAGCGTCTGCGCGAGGCTGATCTCCTCCCGCTCGAGAGCCGCCTGCGCGTCAGACTCCTCCTCGACGGGGCCTCCCGCGAGGCCTTGGCCCAGTGCCTGCGGCATGCCCTTGAGAAAGCCGGCAATCCCCGGCTGCTCACGCCGGGCTTGCTTGACACGCTCGTCGACCATGCGGGCGGCAATCCCCGCACGCTCATGGCGCATGCACACGAATTACTGCTCGCTGGCGCCGAGCGCGAGGCCACCCAATTAGACGAGCAGCTCTTCTTCGATCTCTTCGCGCCGGTGGCGGCTGAGCGGCCGCGAGCGCGCGCAGGACGTGCGCGATGACCAAGTGGCCGGTGCTCCGCGCGTGCGAGCTCCCCGTCTGTCCGCCCGAGCACCGCTGGCTCATTGAAGACCTCTGGGCCGATGAAGCCGTCGGCATCGTCGGCGGCGAGCCGAAGTGCGGCAAGAGCTTTCTGGCGCTCGACATGCTCGTCGCCGTCGCCGCCGGCGTGCCCTGCCTGCGCCGCTTCCGTCCCGCGCGGCGCGGCCCCGTGCTCCTCTACGCAGCGGAGGACGCGCTGCATCTGGTCCGCACGCGGCTCGACGGCATCTGTCACGCGGCAGGCGTCCCGCTCATCGACGTGCCGATTCACGTCATCACTGCGCCCAGCCTGCGGCTGGACCTGGCCGAGGACCGCGCCCAGCTGCAGGCGACCGTCGCCGCTGTGCGCCCGGTCCTCCTGGTCCTGGATCCCTTCGTCCGCCTGCATCGCATCGACGAAAACGCGTCCTCCGACGTCGCACCGTTGCTGGCCTACCTGCGCGATTTGCAACGTCGCTTCGCGCTCGCGGTCGTGCTCGTGCATCATGCGCGCAAGGGCGCGGGCACGGTCCGCGGTGGTCAGGCGCTTCGGGGCAGCTCAGAGCTCCACGCGTGGGGCGACTCGAATCTCTATCTGCGCCGGATCGACGACCGCCTGCTCCTCAGCATTGAGCACCGCGCCGCGCCGTCGACCACCGGCCTCCCGCTAGCCCTGCGCGGTCCCGACGGCGCCGTCGCGCTCCACCTCGTCGAACCGACCGCCCCCACGCGGACGGCCCCGCCGTCGCCGATCGCGCGGGTCGAGGAGGCCCTGGTCCACAGCGATCGCCCCCTGACGCTCACGGAGCTGCGACACGCCTGCCGCATGCGGACCGCGTCCGTCTGTGACGCACTGGCGGTCTTGACCACGCAGGGTCGCGTCCACAAGTCCACGGCGGGGTACCAATGGGCCACCCCGCGTTCCCGCGACCCGTTTCCCGCCCCTGCTCTACACCCCGTGGGCAACGGAAACGGGTAACGCCAGATCGACCGCGCTCCGGATCGTCGCACGCCGACGCTCCGACCGACGCGCCTCGCCTCCGCTGGGGGGATAGGGCTCCGCTGGCGAGCGACCCGAGCACCACGGAGGACTCGCGCAGGACGACGGGCTGGGCTTCGTCAGCCGGCCCGTCGCTCGTCATCGCCTTCGAGACGGTCGTCCTGGCGGGAGCCAATGCGATAAACGCACGCTGCGACTCACCCGCGTAGCCGCACTCGTCCGCCCAATCGCCGCGTCCATCGATTTGTGTGATTGGAGGGCCATCAGAAAGCGTGCTCACGCACAGGCGCTTCGCCGGATCGGGGACGGAACTTACGGTGAGTGTTCCGAGTGCGGCGACGAGATTGCCGAAGCTCGCCTCCGGGCCCTTCCGTTCGCCGCGCGGTGCAGGGATTGTGAAGAAGCTCGTGAGACTGCCGAGCTGCGGGAGCGCCTGACACAGCGTCATCGCCTGGTCGAAGCGCGCGGCCGCGCCCTCGGCCGACGGACGATTGCCGCTGCGGTTGACAAGCAACAACGGTTCCTGCGTGTTCGCCAGCGACACGACTAACGGGTGATAGCC
>JBQTJP010000008.1:0-15628 GCA_052386995.1 Armatimonadota bacterium | reverse complement strand
AACGAGCCGCCCGATCGACAAACCAGCGGGCGTCGCCGATGCTCTCGGCGGCGATCAGGATGCGTTCCGCGTTCCATCCATCGATGATGTAGCGAAACCCCATCCCCTCCTCGCCGACCAGGTTCTCGGCCGGTACTTCGAGGTTGGTGATGAAGAGCTCGGTGGTGTGGTGGTTGAGCATCGTGCGGATGGGGCGGATCTGAACGGCGCCTTCGGCAACCGCCGCGCGGAGATCGACCAGAAACACCGAGAGGCCGCAGGTCTTGTCGGTGAGCTGCTCGTACGGAGTGGTGCGCGCCAGCAGCAGCATCAGGTCCGAGTGCTCAGCGCGCGAGATGAAGATCTTCTGGCCGTTGACGACATAGCGGTCTCCCCTGCGGACCGCGGTCGTCTGGATCCGCGTGGTCTCCGAGCCGGCCGTCGGCTCGGTCACACCGAAGGCCTGAAGGCGCAGCTCACCGGAGGCAAGTTTAGGAAGATACTGCCGCTTCTGTTCCTCGCTCCCGTGCCGCAACAGCGTCCCCATGATGTACATCTGGGCGTGGCAGGCGGCAGCGTTGCCGCCGGAGCGGTTGATCTCCTCGAGGACCAGCGAGGCTTCGGTGACCCCCAGGCCCGCCCCTCCGTATTCCTGGGGGATCAAGATCGCCAGCCATCCCGCGCGCGTCAGGGCGGCGACGAACTCGGTAGGATAGCCCTGGGTTCTATCGAGCTCACGCCAGTAGGCATCAGGGAACTGCTCGCAGAGCCTGCGCACCGCGCCCCGGATGAGCTCCTGTTCCTCGGTGAGCCGGACCGCCATCCAAGTACCATCCTCCCGGCACCAGATCCACCTCTGGCGCGTGCACTGTTGCCGGGACGGCGGACCTCGGCAGACGCACACGCTTCACGGCGTCCGAGGGTTTCGCGTGGGGGTTCAAATCCCCCTCCCGGCACCAAATTCACCCGCCTGGTCCCTAGGAACCGCCCCAAGCCGTATTGAACTCGAACTTTTGACTCTGGGGAGGGGATTCTATGTCCCGGCTCCCAACCGGCACCGTCACTTTTCTCTTCACCGACATCGAGGGGTCCACGCGCCTAGTTCAAAATCTGGGTGACACCGTTTCCAAGCAGATCTTTGCCGACCATCGGCGGCTCTTGGTAGAAACCGTCGAATCGGCCGGTGGAAACGTCTATCAAGACCAAGGGGAGAGTTTCGTCTTTGCCAGAGCGAAAGATGCCGTACTGGCAGCCGTGGCCGCGCAGAGGGTGCTCCAGGCGCATGCGTGGGCGGATAGCTGCCATCCCCTAGTCCGAATGGGCCTGCATACGGGTGAACCAGTAGGCGACGCAGGAGAGTATGTTGGACTCGATGTCCATCGGGCGGCTCGGATCTGTGGGGCGGGTCACGGTGGTCAGATCCTTCTCTCGCTGACAACGCGAGAACTCATCGCCGATGAGGTGCCCGACGGCATCACCTTCCGAGATTTGGGTGAGCATCGGCTTAAGGACTTGGCTCGCCCGCATCGCTTGTTCCAAATCGTAACGGGAGATTTGCCATCTGATTTTCCGCCTCTAACATCTCGCGATCTGTTTCCGAATAACCTGCCTCGGCAGTTGACGAGCTTCATTGGCCGCGAGGAGCAGATCGCTGAAGTCAAGCGTCTCCTCTCTACTACCCCGCTGCTGACACTCACGGGGGTGGGAGGTGTCGGGAAGACTCGGCTGGCCCTCGAAGTTGCGGCCGACGTCCTCGACCGGTTCAAGGATGGAATCTGGCTGGTCGAGTTAGCTCCACTTTCAGACCACTCCCTAGTGCCCCAGTCAGTTTCCACGGTTCTTGGCGTCCGCGAGCAACCCGGGCGACCGATCCTGGAGACGATCTCAGAATTCCTTCAGCCCAAGGAACACCTGCTCGTGCTTGACAACGCCGAACACCTGATTGCCGCATGTGCTCAGCGCATACCCAGTGAGTAAGCCATGATAGAACCCGCGAGACGCAGGCGTACTCGCCCGCAGGTATCTGTCGTGGGCAGGCTCGGTGGCTTTGGCCAGCCGATACCAGGAAGTATGACTCTGCACGCGTGCCTGGACCTTGTCATCAGTACCTCTAGGATACCCCCCTGTTAGGACACGGCCACCACCCTTCGGAATTCGAGCACCGAGGAGCACGACACGCGAGACCTAGCTCTCCATGCTGTTCCACAGCAGGGAGAGCTAGGAGAACTGCGAAACGCAGTCAAGAGTCCATTCTGGAGGCTGCGACACCGAAAGACGATCACGAATGTTACAATGTTTTTAAGCTAGTACACTCGCACGAACAGCGACCTCATCGATAATTGCGGAGGTGTCGCGTGCTAAGAGTCCACGGAGTGTTTCTGGTCATCGCGGTTCTCTTCGTTGGTCTCGTGTCCTCGAGTCGAGCGCCGGAGTTACTGCCCAGCGCGGCGGCCGCGGCTCCTGCGGCCCTTCCCAGGGGTGGCGAATTGATCGTTGGAAAGGATCAGGAGGCTCCCGGGCTGGACCCAGCCAAGAACCCTGCGTCTGCAGCAATCCGGATTTTCGATCTGCTGTACAGCCGACTGACTCGGCTCGACAATCAAATGCGCCCTCGTCCCGATCTGGCCGCGCGCTGGCGCGTCAGTCCTAACGGAAGGATCTACACTTTCTGGCTCCGCCCGGGTGTCAAGTTTCACAGTGGACGCGAGCTCACGTCCGAGGATGTGAAGTACACCTACGAGCGGATCCTCAACCCTGAGACGGGTTCCATCGCCCGTTCGTTCTTCGCGGTCATCGACAAGATCGAGACCCCGGACAAGTACACCGTCAGATTCCTCCTCAAGGACCCATTTGCGCCCTTCCTGGTGAACACCGCCAGCGCATGGGCGGGCGTCGTGGCGAGAGAGATCGTCGAGCAGAACAGGGGCGACCTGAACAAGGTCGCGGCCGGAAGCGGGCCGTTCAAGCTGGAGGAGTGGACTCCCGAGAACCGGACGGTCCTCGTGCGCAACCCCGACTACTATATTCCTGGCCAGCCTGTCTTGGACAAAGTCACCTTCCTGATCATCCGGGAGGAGTCGGCGAGAATCGCGGCGCTCCGCACCGGGAGGATTCACTTCACGGTTCTGACAGCGGCCGGCCTGGACACGCTGAGGGGCAGTTCAACCATCAAAGTCGCGAGTGGCCCAACCCTCAGTTACGGCTACCTCGGGATGAACGTCGCCAGAGAGCCCTTCAATCAGCTGAAGGTCAGACAGGCGGTCAGCTATGCTGTCGATCGCAAAGAAATCATCGACACGGTGTATCGGGGCCATGCGAAGCTTACGGGACCGGTTCCCTCTGCCTTGGCGGAGTGGGCAATCGACGTCTCCGACAATCCCTTCTATAAGACCGACATCAACAAGGCCAAGCAGTTGATGGCCGAGGCCGGCGTGCCAAATGGGTTCAGGACGACGATCATGGCGATGGCCACCATTCCCGCCCAGGTGGAGTCGGCACAGGTGATTCAGAGTCAGCTCAAGAGGATCGGCATTGACGCTGAGATCCAGCCCCTCGAGGTTGGCGTGTACGTAGACAACTGGCGTAGGAAGGCCATGCTCATGATGGTCGGCGGCAACAACGGGGGCACCAACCCCGACCGGGCCGTCGCCTTCTTCTTCAGTACCAGGGGAACAGCCAATGTGTGGAACTTCTCGGATGAGCGAATCGATGACCTGGCCGCCAAGGCGCCGACGCTCACCAGCCGCGTGGCGGCAAAGCAGTTGTATGATGAGGCCCAGCGGCGAATCATCGAGTTGGCGCCCAACCTGTTCCTGGCCAATCCGAACGACTTCATCGCGTATCTACCGAGAGTCATGAACTATAAGCCGATGCCGGATCAGACCTTTCAGTACCTGATGGAAACCTACCTGGCGCGGTAGGAGCTCCCATAGTACGTCGATCGCCGGTCGGAGTCGAGGCGTCACCCGTTAGGACACGGTTGACCTTCGACTCCAACTGTTGTGGGTGAAGGGCCGATAATTGGCTCGATACGTCGCCCGCCGCTTGATCGGCGTTCTCGCCGTCCTCGTTGGGATCGCTATCGTGGTGTTCCTGATGATTCGTCTCATTCCCGGAGACACCGTCCAACTACTTCTCGGAACCGAGACGAGTCAGGAGCAAATCGATACGCTGCGGCGCGTGTTCGGTCTTGACCGCCCCATCTACGAGCAGTTTGTGGACTGGTTCAACCGCCTGGCACGGGGTGATTTCGGGACTTCGCTACGCACCAACCGCCCCGTCCTGCCGGACATCATCGCCAGGTTCGGCGTGACGGTGCAGCTGACCGCGGCCTCCATGGTTGTCGCGTTGCTGGTCGCCGTCCCACTGGGCGTCGCTGCTGCCGTCAATCGCGGTCGAGTCGCCGATGCGATATCGCGGGTGACCGCCTTGGTGGGCCTCAGCATCCCCAACTTCTGGCTTGGCACCATCCTCATCCTGTTCGTGTCGCTCGTGCTTGGCTGGCTGCCTCCAATCGGGTTCATCAGCGTCCTGGAAAACCCGTGGCTCGGTGCTCAGACCTTGCTCTTGCCGTCTATTGCCCTGGGGACCGCGTTAGCTGCGTTTGTGATGCGGATGGTCAGATCGACCCTCCTCGAGGTCCTCCGGCAGGACTACATCAGGACCGCCCGGGCGAAGGGGCTGCGGGAGCGCACGGTCCTGTACGCTCATGCCCTGAAGAATGCGTTCATCCCCGTGCTCACCGTCATCGGTGTCCAGATCGGCCATCTCCTGGGGGGCGCGGTGATCATCGAGGAGGTCTTCTCGCTGCCCGGCATAGGAAGGTTCCTTCTGAACGGCATCTATCAGCGGGACTACCCTGTGATTCAGGGCGGCGTGCTTTTTGTCGCCCTGGTATTCAGTCTCATCAATCTCCTGGTGGACCTGCTCTATGGCTGGCTTGACCCCCGGATCCGCTACTGACCAGTCCCGGCCGGCGGGAGACCGTGCCGATTGGGGCCGGGGGCCCCATACAGCCGCCAAGTTTGCCTGGTTCTGGCGTCGATTCCGCAGCAATCACATTGGCATGGCTGGCGGAATCATCGTCATCGCGTGCGTCTTAACATCCGTTCTTGCCTCCGTGATTGCTCCCTATCCGCCCGACGAGGTTCACAGCCGGTCGCGTCTCGCGGCACCCACCAGAGATTTCCTCCTGGGTACCGATGAATTGGGTCGCGATATTCTGAGCCGCATCATCTTCGGTTCTCGGATCTCGCTGCAGGTGGGCGTGATCTCGGTGGGCCTCGCGCTCCTGCTCGGTTCCGCCCTCGGCTTGGTCGCCGGGTTCTTTGGCGGGACGACGGACAACACGCTCATGCGAGTCATGGACGTGTTGTTTGCCTTTCCCGCGATCCTTCTCGCCATCGGCATCATGGCGATGCTGGGCCCAAGCATCACCAACGCGATGATTGCCATCGGGATTGTCTATGCGCCCTCCTTCGCGCGTCTCTCGCGGGCCTCGGTGCTCTCTCTCAAGGAGATGGAATTCGTGGAGGCGGCCCGGGCGATCGGCCTGTCGGACGTACGGATCATCGTGCGTCACATCGCGCCGAACCTCCTTGCGCCGGTGATCGTCCAGACAACTTTCAACCTGTCCACGGCTATTCTCACTGAGGCTTCGCTGAGTTTCCTCGGATTGGGCACGCCGCCGCCGGCTCCGTCATGGGGAAGCATGTTGAGTACCAGCCGCCGCTATGTGGAGTTGTCGCCCTGGCCAGCCATCTTCCCAGGCCTGGCCATCATGATCGTGGTCTTTGGCTTCAATTTACTCGGTGACGGATTGCGGGACGTCCTGGACCCCAGATTGCGCGCCGGTGACTGAGATGCATCACGAGCGCTCGGGAGAGGGAAGAGGGCTTAAGGCGACGTCGCGCTCGATTATTGTGGCATCGCCGGAGGAATTGGGGCTTGATCCTGATCGCCTGGAGAGGGCCAGCGGGTTGCTTGAACAGGCGATCGTCCAAGGTGCTTTCCCTGGGGCAGTGGCCCTGGTTGCCCGGCGCGGTCGCGTGGCCGCCCACTGGGCGCTGGGCGAGGCCCAAGTCGAACCGAAGCGACGTTCCATGCAGCCGGACACGGTATTCGACCTGGCGTCGCTTACCAAGGCCGTAGCCGGCGCAACGGCCGCGCTCCTGCTTCTAGAGGACGGCGTGTGGAGCCTCGATGACGCCGTCGCTCGCCTCATCCCGGAGTTCGCCGTCCACGGCAAGCAGGAGGTGACTCTTCGCCACCTGCTCACTCACACCGCTGGGTTTGCCGGATGGGTACCCACCTACGCTAGGGCAAGGGATCCGGAAGCGGCCTTGCACGTGATCTGTGACCTGGAGCTGGGTGACGCTCCCGGAACGGTGGTTCGGTACAGCGACGTCGGCATGAGCCTCATTGGGCATCTGGTTCGACGCGTCACCGGCGACGGCATCGATCGCCTGCTGCAGAGTCGTGTATGGGTGCCGCTCGGAATGCGGGACACCTGCTTCAATCCGCAGGGTGCCTTGCGAGAGCGTGCGGCCGCGACCGAGCGCGGCAATCGGTTCGAGCAGGCGATGGTGGCGAACCTGGGCGAGACCTTTGAGGGCTGGCGCGAACACGTCCTGGTCGGAGAGGTGAACGATGGAAACACGCACTACCCCCTTGGTGGCGTCAGCAGCCACGCCGGGCTATTCTCAACGGCCGCGGACCTCTTCATCTTCTGTCAGATGTACCTTGACGGAGGCATCTGCACCGGGAGGCGGATCTTCAGTCCGGCCACTATCGCCGAAGCGACGACGGATCAGACGATCGGCCTGGCTCAATCCTGGGGGCTCGGCTGGCAATTATTGAGAAAGGGTCGACAGCCGCGAGAGGAGTGGGCGCCTTCTCCCATGGCTACCAGGATCTTTCCGCCCGAGCGCTACGCTTTCCCAACGCCGCGGCCCTTCGGCGAGCTGCTCTCCCGCGCGACCTACGGTCACACGGGGTTTACCGGGACGTCCGCGGCGATCGACCCGGCGCGAGACCTGATCATCATTCTGCTGACCAACCGCACCCATCCCGACGCGTACAACTTTGCTATCAACCATGTCCGGCCTCGCTTCCACAACCTGGTGGCGGCCGCCGTGGTGTAGACGGAGGAGGAGGACGGCCCTCGGCGTGCGTCCCCTAGTCGTCCCCGAGCACTCTGCGCGGATTGTCGACTAGGAGCCGTCGCTGGTCTGCCTCGTTCAGCCCTCGTTCCCGGGCCTCCGGCAAAAAGCGACCCAGCAGGAAGCTGTAGCCCCAGGCGCCGAGGGTGTCGGGGTTCTGGTCGATCTCAGATCCCATGTCGGAAGAGATGACGATCTGCCCGACGTACCCTCGGCGGATCAGCTCCAAGAGCGTCTGAAGCCGGAGCTGGTCGGACACGAAGTAGTGCTCCTTCTCGAACTCGTAGCGATGATAGCCCGCGGTCTCGCTGCGCGTGTAATCGAACCGCTGCTTCCCGATTGTGTCGAAGCCAACGTTGGCACCGCGACGGAGGATACCCTCGTGATAGGTGGGGTTGTCGTTCAGATCGGAGTGCCCGATGACGACGCGCTTGGGGTCGACCCCCTCCTCCAGAAAAATCTGGGCCTGCTCCGCACCCATGGTGCCGAGGGTCGCATGGGTGGTGATGGGAAAGCCGGTTCGCAGCTGTGCCCGTGCGGCGCCCCTCAACACACGCTCCTCCGGTGCGGTGATTCGCTGCTTCGAAGTCCCCACTTTGATGATCCCGGCGCGATACCGGGTTCCATTGATGCCGTCGGTCAACTCCTCCACCATCACGTCGGCGATCTGATCGGGACTTAGCTGGTAGGCCCAGAAGCTGCTCATGTTGCCTCGCGCCGGATGGTAATACTGCTCCTTCATGCAGCCGGTCGCCACGACCACGTTGATGCCGGTCTCATGGGAGAGCCAGGCCATGCTGTCCAGTTCCTCTGGAGAGCGGCGTGGGGTGCAGTCCACCACCGAGCGAAGGTCGTACACATCGCGGGCGTGCTTCAACTCCCGCACAACGTCATTCATATCGATGCGCGGGGAAAAGAGGGGCTTGGTCGGCGGCGACGGGAGCTGAGGTCTCGGGAGAAGGTGCTCGTGGATCAGGGTGACACCCAGCGCCTCTGGCTGAATAAGACCCAGTATGGTCTGGATGGCTGTCATGGCATTCTCCTCATTGCGCGCATACTCTCCGGCGAGGATGCGACGCCGGTTTTCGACCAACATGAGCTGGTCACGGCAAACTGATCCGCTGATCGCTTCGGAAGACTTCAATGCTTCTCCCGCGTGGACGAGTCGGTGAGATCCAGGGCCGTAGAGACCCTGACCTTTACGCGCGCATGCCAGTACCGCACACGCACTCCCGGTCGCCGCAGTTCTCGGCCCGGCATGCGGCCGGACTCTCCGAGAGGTAGAGGGCACCGAACTCACGACGGGGGTTGTAGCGACCGCCGTTCTCAAGCGCGCCTTGGTCGCTGTCTGCGTCGTCCTTGTAGAGCTCAGCGACGAAGCGGTGCCATACGCCCTCAACGCGCCCCGGTCGCAGCTCGACCATGGCCGCTTCGAGGCGGAGCATCCGCTCGTTCGTCATGCGGGGTTAGGAGGGGATACCGTGCGGGATCCGGCCAAGCAAGTCGTAGACCTGTCGGGCGCCGAATGGAGGGTCCTCCAGCATGACCTGGCGGGGGGTCTTCCCGCGGAGGTCGGGCTGGGGCGAGAGGAGGAACCGCCGCCGATCCTTGTCGGTCGGCGCCACGTACTGGACCATGCGGGCAATCTCGATCAGGTAGCGCGTCGTCTGCGCGTGTAGAGGCCGCACCCTCGCAGAAGACGTACCAGGTGTTGTCGTGTGAAGCTGCGACCACGACATCGAACTCGCTTTCCTGTAATGCCCTTGCGAAACGCTCGAGTTTCACAGAATCCGGCAAACCTTTCACCTCCCGCGTTACCGCCGCGTGTTCATGAGCTTGCAATAAATCCTGGGACACCTTTGGCAGTACGGTGCGCTGGTTTTAGCCTGCGATTGAGTGCCCGCTTGCCCACCGAACCTCCTGGTGGAGTCTAGCACGCGGCCCGAGCGGTTTTGCCGATTGTTGTAAGAAGTAGGTGCCTAAGCTAGTAGCGTCCTGCCTACTGGTAATTCGACTAGCAGGCGCCCGCTACCAGACATGTCTGCTCGGGGGTGGTCCAAAGGATGTGGGCGGGCATCCGGTTTGGAAGCTCGAAGCGGGCAAGCTTGTAGCAATGCACGCTGGCCCGCTAGGTCCAATCAGGCCGGCATTCTGCCTCGCAGTGTGATCCTATGAAGGATGGGAAATGAGGCTCGGTCGACTCTGACCTTATCCGTCTTCGATGAAAACGGAAACGGGCTCCCGGCACCAGTTCTACCGAAATCCTCTCTAGGCCCACGAGGCCACTGTCTGAAGTCCAGCCATCAGCGCCCTGAGAGGCCTCTCGGATTAATGAACTGCCCCCTGCCGTTACCACGAGTCCCTAAGGCCATCCAGCCCGCGCCGCTCATGTCATTGATCCGCACGAGTCGGTGATTGCCGAACTCAGACACGTAGATTCGACCTGCCCTGTCCACAAATACACCAAACGGCAGTCGAAACTGATTCGCACCGCTCCCAGCACTGCCAAAGGTGGTCCAGCCTGCGCCGCTCATGTCATTGATGCGGACGATCCGATCGTTGTCGGAGTCCGCGATGTAGATGCGCCCGGCCGCGTCCACAGCGAGACCAGTAGGTGTGCGAAACTGGTTGGCTCCAGTTCCTGACTCGCCGAAGGTCACCCACCCGGCGCCGGTCATGTCGTCCATCCGTACGATCCGGCTATTGGCGGTGTCCGCCACGTAGATCCGGCCGGTGCCGTCGACAGAAATGGCGTGCGGGATGCGGAACTGCCCGGGGCCGGCTCCAGAGGCGCCCCCGAGCGTGATCCACCCCGCCCCGCTCATGTCATCCATTCGCGTGATGCGGTGGTTGATATGCTCCGCCACGTAGATTCGCGAAGCGGAGTCCACGAAGATACCGTGCGGTTCGTCGAACTGGCGAGGCTCGCTTCCACGCCGGCCGCCGAGGGCAATCCAGCCCGCGCCGGTCATGTCATCTATGCGCACAATGCGATGGTTGAAATGCTCCGCTATATAGATCCGTCCGGCCATGTCCGTGGAGACGCCATACGGGTCGCCGACCTCATTGGCCCCGGACCTGCTGAAGACCGTCCAGCCGCTCTCGCTCATCTCTTCTATGCGCACGATGCGATTGTTGCCGGTGTCCGCCACGTAAATGGCGGCAGGGGGAGCGGGTGCTTGCGCTACTCCACGTGAGGACGTGAGCAAGATGACAATGAGGACGAGGACCATGTGCCTCACCACGACTCGATCCCCCGCAGGCCGACCAGCCTGACGGTTGCCAGGACGGCATTTTCAGTGACCGGACTCGAGCGAGACCTACTCCCAGATGCCATGAGATTCCTCCAGCCTGCTCGTACCGGCATGTACGGTAGAAGTCTGCCGCGGAGCCTGACGGTTCAGCCCTCACCCGTCGTGGGGCTAACTCGAAAATCCCCCTCCCGGCACCACTTTCACCGTCATGCAGGCTAGTATTCCAGACAAGTTGCCCCGCAGGACCGCGAATAACCAACGAACGCACTGATTAGCCGAGACAACAAGAGGCACGAGACAGGCCTGGTCTCGTCAGAGGCTTTCGAGTGGCAACAACCTATGCGGGAACTACAGCCAGCGCGCTCGCATGGGCTCAGTTGATCTCGTCCAGGCCGTGTAGCTGTCGCTGGATCTCCTGGAGTGAGCCCCTGAACCCAAGCGTCTGGATTGGCCCAACGTAGAGCCGGGCTTCCGGAGGAAATGTCAACGTGGCGTTGCGAACACTAATGGTTTGCGTGGACAGGACCAGAGCGACGGTGCTCGTGTCGGGGCATGTCTGGGCGGCCTGGAGATCCTCGATGAGCCTTTCCAGCTGCCCGGGTCCTATGAGAATCGCAGCGTCGCGAATCTGCTGGTGCTCCTCCCGCTCCTCGGTAGGTATTGCGCAGGCCAGGAGTCCGAGTGCGAACACATCGGCTTTTTGTTTGGTCTCTACTTCGGGATACCCTTCGGCTGGGTTCTCAGTACGACATTCGGAGCGATAGGATGGGTGGTCGGCAGAAGGTTTCAAAGGCCGAAAGTCGGGGCCGTACTCGGTGGTGCGGCTGGTGGAGTGGCGACCCCAATCCTTATGTATACGATAATTGGCTGGTTGGGGTGGTTGTGAGGACTGGCAGTAGTGGCTCCGCGTCAAACGGCCAGATAGCGATTGATGAGCTCTTGGTTCTGCCAGAGCACGTCCATCGGGCCCTCGGCGGCGACCGTGCCTTTCTCCATAATGTAGGCGCGGTCCGCCACTTTCCGACAGAACGTCAGGTTCTGATCGGCCAGCAAGATGGTGACACCGGTATGGCGGATGCCGCGCAGCACGTCGGTGAGCTGCTTGACGATGAGCGGCGCGAGGCCCTCCGCCGGCTCGTCGAGGAGAAGGAGATCTGGATCCTTCATCAGCGCGCGGCCGATGGCCAGCATCTTCTGTTCCCCACCGCTGAGGTGATCTCCACGGCTCACGCGTAGCGCTTGCAGTGCAGGAAAAAGCTCGTAGACCTTCTGCAGATCCCAGCGACCCCGCCGGGCGCGCGTGATGCGGGCGGCAAGCAGCAGGTTCTCCTCCACGGTCAAATCCGGAAATATCCGGCGATCATCCGGGACATAGCCCACGCCCAGGCGCGCGATCTCGAACGGGGGCCGGCCCGCGATCTGGCGGCCTCGCAGCCGCACACTGCCGGTGCGGGGCCGGGTCAAGCCCATAAGCCCGCGCATCGTTGTAGTCTTGCCGGCTCCGTTGCGGCCGATCAGGCTGACGATCTCGGCTTCCCCCACCTGCAGCGAAAGGCCGTGCACGACGATGCTCGTGCCGTACCCGACCACCAGTCCTTCGACCTGCAGGATCATGCGGTGCCCGCCTCGTCCCCCAGGTACACTTCGCGCACGCGGGAATCGGCGCGGATCGCCTCCGGCGGGCCGTCGGCCAGGATCCGACCCCGGTTCATGACCACGATTCGCTGCGCGAGCGAGAACACAACGTCCATGTCGTGCTCGACGATCACGAATGTGGTGCCCCGCTCCGCGGCAAGCCGCCGGATGAGTTCCAGGATCATACCCCGCTCGGGGGGCGTCATCCCCGATGACGGCTCGTCGAGGAAGCACAGAACGGGGCGCGAGGCGACCGCGATCGCCAGTTCCATCCGGCGTTGATCCCCATGCGCGAGGGTGCCAGCCTCGCGGTGCGCTTCCGGCCGCAAGCCGACCTCGTCCAAGAGCGCGTCCGCCTCATCCAGGACGGCTGCGTCGTCGGTCAGCCCGGCGAAAGGACTGAAAGCCTTCCCGCGGCGGGCCAGGATGGGTACGAGCACGTTCTCGAGGACGCTGAGTCGCGCGAAGATCGTCATGATCTGGAACGAGCGGGTGAGCCCACGCCAGACGCGGGCGTGGGCGGGCAGGCCGGTGATCTCCTCTTCCTGGAACAGCACGCGTCCGCCGTCGGGGGGGATCGCGCCGCTGAGGAGGTTGATGAGCGTGGTCTTGCCCGCCCCGTTGGGACCGATGACGGCTGTGAGCTGGCCCTGGGCGAGCGAGAGGTCCACGTCGTCCACCGCGGCCAGCGCGCCGAACATCTTCCGCAGGCGCTCAGTTCGCAGCAGGTCGGCCATCGGAGCTCGCTCTCTTGCCGCGCAACGGCGGGACGCCCGGTAACCATTCGTCCGCGATTCTCGCAACGCCGCCGCGGAAGCCCATCACCAGGACGATCACCGCCGCGCCGAGGAAGATGGACCAGTGCAAAGTGAACCGCACGATGATGTCCCTGAGGATGATAAGCAGCGCCGCGCCGATGATGGGGCCGGCGAAGGTGTGAATGCCGCCCAGCAGCGTGGCCAGCACCGGTTCGGCAGACGTGCTCCAGTGCGCAATGGGCGGCGTCACCGTGTTTTCCAGTGGCGGCAGGAGCGAACCCGCCAGACCGGCGTACAGGCCGGCGATGGTGAAGGCGATCAGACGGTAGGCGGTAACGGAGATCCCCGCAAACGCCGCGCGCTGCTCGCTGTCGCGGATCGCACGCAAGGCCAACCCCAGCGGGGAGCGGACGACCCGGTAGAGCACGTAGATCGCCACGAGCGTCACGACCAGCACAACGTAGTAGTACCGGTCCATCGTGGATACGCTCACCGAGAGCAGACCGGGGATGACCAGCGGCGCGCGCGGGATGCCCACTAGGCCATCGTCGCCGCCGGTGAAGCTGCGCCATTTCCACGCGATCGAAAAGATCATCATGCCGAACGCCAGCGTCAGCATCGAGAAGTAGATGCGTGTGTGGCGCACGGAGAGGACGCCCAATGCCAGAGCCGTGACGGCAGCAGCGATTGTCCCACCGAGAATGCCCAGCGGGAGCGACGGCAGCCAGATGAGAATCTTGGCGCACGCGTACGCCCCGACCGCGAAGAAACCCGCCTGGCCGAACGAGAGCAGCCCCGTATAGCCGAAGAGCAGGTTAAACCCCAGGGCGAATAGCGACAGGATCGCGATCTGAATCGCCAGATAGAGTACGTAGTCGCGCGCCACGAGAGGCATCGTCGCGAGGGCGACGAGCCCCACGGCCGCCGCAATGCGCACGCCGTTAGCCGCGAGCGGGCGACGGGCCGGCGCCTCAACGCGGCTCGCGGCCGGGCCTGGGTCAGCGCGCGTCCGCATGGCTCATCGGGCAAACAGCCCCCGAGGTCGGATCAACAGCACCACCGCCATGATCACGAAGATAAAGAATAGCTCGAAAACCGGAAAGAGCAGTGTGCCATAGGCGGAGAGCACACCCACGAGCAATGAGCTGACAAACGCGCCCGGCAGGTTTCCGAGCCCGCCGATGACGGTGATGACGAACGCCTGGATGATCATGGCCGCGCCAATGCCCGGCGACGCGGGACGCACTGGGACGCCGAGAGCGCCTCCGAGCGCCGCCAGGGCCGCACCAAGCATAAACACGCCGGCGAACACGCGGGGCACATGGATGCCGATCGCGGCCGCCATTTCCCGGTCCGCGGCCACGGCCCGCACCATCCGACCCCACCAGGTCCGTTCCAGGAGCAGCCAGAGCGCCAAGCCGACCAGCACCCCCACGGCGACGATGAACGCGTTGTAGACGGGGAACGGGCGGCCGAACGCTGTCCATGCCCCCTCCAGGAACCGCGGGATGGGCGGGATCTTGAAGACGCCGCCCCAGATCAGCTTCACCGCATCGTCCAGGACCAGCACAAAGCCGAATGTGAGCAGGAGTTGGTAGGCGTGGTCGACATGGTAGAGGCGCTGGAGGAATGACCGCTCCATCCCCATGCCGAGCAGGGCGACGACGGCGAGGCTGAGGCCTACCGACACCGCGAACGGAAGCCCCCACAAACCGTATGCCGTATATGCGACGTATGCGCCGAGCATGAAGAGGCTGCCGTGGGCGAAGTTCAAGACACCCAGCACGCCGAAGATGATCGTCAGTCCGGCCGAGATGAGCCAGAGGTACATCGCCTGCGACAGGCCGATCAACCCCTGGTAGGCGAGGTCGTTCATCGTCGCTTCACCTGAAACAAACCTCCCCCCGTCCTCATCGATGGAGGCGGGGGGAGGGGAAGCACGGTGGATCCTCTCTTACTTCGAGAGGTCCAGCGCCTTGAATGGCGGCCAGCGGTAGTAGTCCTTCGGGTCGAAGACCTTCAGCTCGCCCAGGGTGGGGATGATGTACCGTGAGTCGTAGACGACACGGCCGGCAGGGACGGCGTACACAAACTGGTGGTCCTCGGCGCGGTACGTGCGGGTCCCCCCGGGATTTTCGATCCGCATTCCCTTGAGCGCGTCGAGCACCCTGTCGGTCTGGATGCTCCTCGCCTTCTCCACGGCCGCCTTTGTGATGTAGATCGCGGAATGGGTGGTCTCAGCCGAGTAGTTGGGCATCCGGTTGAACCGTCTGGCGAAGCGGGTGACGAAGGCGCGGTTGTTCTCGGTGGGGGGCCAGTTGTGAATGTACCGCGCGGTGGCGTAGAGCTTGCCCCTGAAGCGGTTCTCCTTGACCTCGGCCTGGATCCCCTCCAGCACGTCGACAGAGCCGCCCATCGCCTGGAACCAGACCTGGATCCTGTCGAAGACGCCCTGCAGGAGTGCCTGGCGCAGCAGCGTCACTGCCTCGCCCGCCCACGGCGTGGCGATGATCCCGTCGGGGTTGGTGGCCATGACGGCAGCGATGTGCGCGGAGAAGTCCAACGTGAGGAAAGGCGCCCAGACCGCACCGACGAACTCGACGTCGGGACGGAACCGCTTCATCTGATCCTTGAACATGGCCCACGCAGCGTAGCCGTACTCGTAGTCGGCCCCGATGGTGGCCCAGCGCTTCACCTCTCTACGATCCTGGAAGAGATGCGCCGCGATTGCGTCCTGGTAGACGGGGACGCTCACACGGACGATCTGCTTGATCCCCCGTTGGGCAACCAGTTCCTCCGTCAGCCTGTGTGTGGCCGCGTGGGTGAAGAACTGGATGCGGTC
>JBQTJP010000007.1:0-2532 GCA_052386995.1 Armatimonadota bacterium | reverse complement strand
TGCGTGAAGATGAAGCGGCGAATTCGCTGCAGAGCTCGGGGGCGGAAATCCACGTCGGCTTCCAGCGCCCGGCGTCCACCCCCGATCAAGTGGTATCCCACGTGAAGCGTGCGGTCGCTTCCCGCGGCGCCGGTAGACTGCCGGGCCCGCTCGACGCAGTGTAGCGCAACCCGCACCTGAGCCTCGCCCGTTGGCTCGGCGAGCTCCTCAACCGCCTGCCGGTAGCGATCGCGGCTGGCGAAGTCCATCTTCCCGTAGACGCCCGCCGGATCGCGCTGCAGCACCTGCTCGACGAGACTGACCTGCTCGAAATACCGGCTCCAGTCGAGGGTCGCGCAGAGGCGAAGGCTGGTGACCGAGTTGCCAAACGAGACCTGGCAGGTGGCCTGCTTCTGGTGCTCGGCCCGGATGGCGTCCTCCGAGCTCATGCCCAGAGAGGCGAGCCGCTCTTCCAGCGCCTCCCGCAGGTGTCCGGCCCGGGGTCCGTATTCCCTGAGGCGTTCCAGGAACTGCACGACGAAGGCGGGGGGCAGCTTGACGGGAAGCTCGACCGATGCAGGCTCGGCGGGCGCGGCTTCCAGCCGGGCGAAGTGCGCGTTGGCCTCGAGCCGGGCCGCGCGGCTTTCGAGCAGTTCCTCCGACAGCCGGCGAAGATTCTCGATGAGCGCCACTTTCAGCATCGTGGGCCAGGCCCAGAGCTCACCGATCGTCAGCGGCGCGACGGTCTGGTAGGACGATACAAAGCGTGTCAGTCGCTGCACGTCCAGACGGCCGTCGCTGTGCCGGATGAGCTCGAGCGCCATCGCGTAGACGCGGGCCATGCCGTCCAGCCGCGGCGATGCCAGCTTGGGGAGCTCGAGGTAGTACTTCGGCGGCAGATTCCGGTGGGTATCGGCGATCTGACCTTCGATGAGATGGAAGTTGTCCAGCAGCCACTCGGCGGCGGGCATGACCGGCACCGAGCGGCGGACATCTGCCGCCAGCGTGCGATACGTCTCGCGAAGGACGCGCGCGTTCTCCTCGAGCCTGGAAAGAAACCTGCGGACTCCCCGCCGGGTCGAGCGCGCCAGCGTGAAGCGCGCGGCGAGATCCCTGGCAAGGGCTTCGAGCCCTTCGACGCTCAGCAGTTCGCCGCGAAAGGGCTCCCCGGTACGGGACTCGAGTTCGGCGCGGGTCTCGGTCAGAACTCTCAACGCTGGGACCTTTCTGGCAGACTAATCTGGCAGACCAACAATTCTCTGCGCGGCGTCAACATGCTTCATTCCCCAACACCGCGCCGCTGTTCCTTCTTCCTGGGCCACCTCAGCGGCCATCGCGCGGTTTCACCCGAACCCGGCGCGTTTGAGGAGGCCGAGGCCGGGTAAATACCAGGCGTCTTTCACAATCCAATGCAAAGGAGGGAGCATGCAATGCTGTGGACCATCTTCGTCGTTCTCTTGGTACTCTGGCTGCTGGGAGTCGTGTCGTCGTACACGCTGGGTGGATTCATCCACCTGCTGCTCATCCTGGCGCTGGCCGTCGTGTTGATCAACATCATTCAGGGTCGACGACCAATCGCCTAGGAGGACTGACATGCGAATCGATGCATCGTTTCAGCCGATCGTGGCGCTGATCGCGGGCCTCTTAATCCTCGTCATGCCCAGGCTGCTCAACTATATCGTCGCATTCTATCTCATTATCATCGGGATCATGGGTCTGGTTCGATAAGAGCAGGACAGCGGTGCGGGCGGCACCTCAGAACTGCGGGTGAGATGTGCGATCCCAGGCCGCCACCCGGCCGCGAAAGAATACCCCGAGGATCAGGCCGGCAACAAACCCGCCGATGTGCGCCCACCAGGCGACGCCGCCGGCCTCCGCCGCCTCCGGACTCAAGGCCGCGATGCCCTGGAAAAACTGAAGGACGATCCAGAATCCCAGCACGTAGACGGCCGAGAGTGGAACCACCACCCTACCGACGAGCGTGTCGATCCGAGCGCGAGGGAAGAAGATCAGATAGGCACCGAGGACTCCGGCAATGGCGCCGCTCGCGCCAATGTTGGGAATCGTCGAACTGGGCGCGATGGCGATTTGCGTGAACGAGGCAGCGAGTCCGGTCACGAGGTAAAAGACGACGAAGCCGATATGCCCGAAAACATCTTCGACGTTGTTGCCGAAGACCCACAGGTAGAGCATGTTGCCGATGAGATGCAGCCAGCCGCCATGCATGAACATCGACGTGAGCAGGGTGATCTGGATGGGACGCGGCCCCGGCGGCGGGATGTCGACTCCCGTGGTGATCTCGCGGGGGATCATCCCGTAACTCTCGATGAACGCCTCGAGCCGGGGCGCAGGCAGGGTCGCCTGGAAGAGAAACACAAGCACGTTCAGGGCGATGACGAGAAAGACGATAATCGGTGTACCGCGTCCCGGCTGGTGATCGCGGAGCGGAATCACGCCCTATACCGGTCTTCTGGCCGTCACCATCTTCCAGATCCACAGGAATACGATGGCGCCCAATGTCGCCACGATGATCGAGTAGAGATCAATCCCGGT
>JBQTJP010000006.1:0-23853 GCA_052386995.1 Armatimonadota bacterium | reverse complement strand
TATGCCGAAGTCTGCTGGGACGCGCGTCTGCGGGCCCCGGCCGTCGTCGGCCGGCTGCGTGAGGCGGCCAGGGTCGCCGAGGCGACGCGCTCGTACAGGACTTAAGCGGCGGCTGCTGTGGTATATTCAAAGCAGGAGGTGCTGGCATGGAGATCGACCTCGATCGGGCGCGCCGGGCGATCGTTGAACTTGGCGCCGCGCTCGCGGAAGCGCGTGGGGTCGTGCGCGCGGGCCCACGCTCCGTCGTGCGCGTGAAAACCGAGTCGGATGTGATCGAGCTGCCGGTGTCGTGGGCGCTTGCGGGGCTGATCGCGTTCGTGGCGGCCGCGGTGATCTCCACCATGCCCGTGCCCTCGATCCGTCCGCGTTTGCGCGAACGCGAAGAGGAGCCGCTGGGCATCGGCTAGAATCGCCAGCACGTGCCAGGCCAGCACGGTTCGAGCGAATCGAGGCAGACACGCGTCCCGTTTTGGGACGCGTGTCGTTTCTGGCTGCTGCTCGGGTTCATCAACTTCGGCGGACCGACGGGCCAGATCGCCATCATGCATCAGGAGTTGGTCGACCGGCGCCGCTGGATCAGCGACGCCCGATTCTTCCACGCGCTGAACTACTGCATGTTGCTGCCGGGTCCTGAGGCGCAGCAACTCGCCACGTACGTGGGCTGGCTGCTCCACCGGACGGCCGGCGGTCTGGTCGCCGGGACCCTCTTCGTGCTCCCGGCGTTCTTCGTCTTGCTGGGCCTGTCGTGGCTGTACGCCGTCCACGGTACGGTGCCGTGGATTGCGGCGATCTTTTACGGGCTGCGTGCGGGAGTCATAGCGATCGTCGCGGCGGCCGTCATCAGGATCGGGCGCAGGGCTTTGAAGCATCCCGTATTGATCGCCATCGCCCTGGGAGCCTTTGCGGCGCTTTTCCTGTTCGGGGCGCCGTTTCCCTTGATCGTGCTCGGCGCCGGGGTCATCGGGCTGATCGGGACGCGGCTGTGGCCGGCGGCATTCGGGCGGAGTGAGGCGCCGGGCCTGACCGCGCATGGGGAGCGTGGGAGCGAGAACGTCATCGGGGATGAAACACCGTCTCCCGATCACGCCCGTCCGACGGTCCGGGGCATCCTGACAGTGCTCGCGGCCTGCCTGGCGGCCTGGTGGGTTCCCCTCGCCGCGGTCATCGTCTGGCGCGGCCCCGATGATGTCCTTGGACAGATGGCGATTTTCTTCAGCAAGGCGGCCATGGTCACGTTCGGCGGGGCGTACGCCGTGCTCGCCTACATCGCGCAGGCCGCGGTTCAGCACTATGAATGGGTCACGACCCCGGACATGCTGGTCGGCCTCGGGCTCGCAGAGTCGACACCCGGCCCGCTGATCCTGGTGACGGAGTTCGTTGGGTTTCTGGGCGCGTTCCGGCATCCGGGAGGACTCGATCCCGTGGTCGCCGGCACGCTCGGGGCAGCGGTCACAGTCTGGGCGACGTTCGCGCCGTCCTTCCTGTGGATTTTTGTTGGGGCGCCGTTCATCGAGCAGTTGCGCGGAAACACGTATCTCACCGGGGCGCTCTCGGCCATCACCGCGGCGGTCGTCGGTGTCATCCTCAACCTGGCGCTCTGGTTTGCCTTCCACACCCTCTTCGGCGCGGTGGTGGAGATCCCGTCGCGCTGGACGACGATCACGCTGCCAGTGCTCGCCACCGTCGACTGGTCCGCGGTGCTCATCGCGGCGATCGCTTTTGCGGGCATGTGGCGGCTGAACTGGGGCATTATCCCTGTCGTGATCGGCAGCGCCATCGCCGGGTGGATCCTGCGCGCGTTCCCGTAGGCCAACTCGGGTCCGACCGAGTTCTGGCACGCGATTTGACCCTCTGCGAGGACATTGCTAGAATTGCCGACAGTTAGAGTGGCTATGCGGGAGAAGAGTAGCCGCGCGGCCGTGACAAGAGAGCCCGTGCATGGTGGAAGCGGGCCCGGCGTGGGGCGAACGGCCCTCCCAAGCCGCAGGCAGCCAGCCGCCGGGCCAGGCCCGACGTGACGCTGAAGCCTGCCGGGATCCGCCCGAGAGCGCGGAGGGAGTGCCCGGGCGGCGCTGCTGGTGCCGCCGCGGGAATCAGGGTGGAACCACGGAGCCTCCGTCCCTGAGACGGGGCTCTCATTTTTTTGGCGCATGAGTGGGTGCGATGGCTACACGCTCGCGTACGATGACCTTTCAGGACATGATTCTTGCCCTGCACCGGTTCTGGGGCGAGCAGGGCTGTGTCATCGAGCAGGCCTACGATGTCGAGGTCGGCGCCGGGACGCTCCACCCCGCGACATTCTTCCGCTCGCTCGGTCCCAAGCCCGTGCGTGTGGCGTACGTGCAGCCCAGCCGCCGGCCGGCCGACGGTCGCTACGGTGAGAATCCCAACCGGCTCTACAAGCACTATCAGTATCAGGTCATCCTCAAACCCTCGCCGGAGAACGTGCAGAATCTTTACCACGCGAGTCTGGAGGGCCTCGGCCTGCGCCTCGCGCACCACGACCTGCGGTTTCTCGAAGACGATTGGGAGAACCCGACGCTTGGGGCCTGGGGCGTAGGCTGGCAAATCTTCCTGGATGGCACCGAGATCACTCAGTTCACCTATCTGCAGCAGATGGGTGGGATCGACCTTGACATGATTCCGGCCGAACTCACCTATGGACCCGAGCGCCTGGCCATGTTCCTGCAGCGCAAGGCCTCGGTGTTCGAGATCGAGTGGGCTCCGGGAGTGACATACGGTGAGTTGCGAAGAAACGAGGAACGCGAGCATTCCGCCTACGCATTCGAGCACGGTGATGCGGTCAGCCTTCGGGCCCTGTTCGACGCGTATGAGACCGAGGCCCAGCGGCTGCTGGAGATTCCGCTGGTGCTGCCGGCGTACGACGCGGCCCTCAAGTGTTCGCACCTGTTCAATCTCCTTGATGCGCGTGGAGCCGTAAGCGTCGCCCAACGTGTCGAGCTCATGGGGCGGACCCGCGTCTTGGCGCGCGCTTGCGCGACGGAGTACATGAGGCAAGCCCGTGAGTGAGCTGCTCGTGGAGATTGGGACAGAAGAACTTCCGCCCATGGCCGTGGGACCGGCGTTGGAGCAGCTCGCAGACGCCACCCGGAAGGCGTTTGAATCCGCCAGGCTGGATGTGGGCGCGGTGAGGACCACCGGGACGCTTCGCCGCCTCGTGCTGATTGCCGAAGATCTTGCGGCCAAGCAGCGCGATCGGGCGACCCTGGTGCGCGGCCCCGCGGCACGGGTTGCGTTTGACGCAGATGGCCGTCCCACGCAGGCCGCGGCGGGCTTCGCGCGCGCCCAGGGCGTGCCGGTCGACGCGCTGCAGGTGAAGGAGATGGAGAGCGGCCGCTACGCTGTCGCCGAGATCCGCGAGGCCGGGCGCCGCGCCGCCGGGGTGGTCAGGGAGCTGCTGCCCGAAGTCATCGCCGGTCTGTCGTTTCCCAAGACCATGCGGTGGATGGCAAACGGTATGCGCTTCGGGCGTCCAATCAGGCGGATCGTCGTCCTGCTAGACCGGCGGGTGCTTGCGATCGAGATCGCGGGCATCCGGGCCGGACGGACGACGCGCGGCCACCGGTTTCTCGCGCCGAGGACGATCAGCCTACCGACGGCCGGGTCGTATGGTGCCGCGATGCGGCGCGCCCGCGTCATTCTGAGCCCCGATGACCGTCGCCGCCGGGTCGTCGAGCTCGCGGAGTCCGCGGCGGACCGCGCCGGCGGCCGCCCCATCCTCGACCCGGCACTGCTCGAGGAGATCGTCTGGTCAACCGAGCACCCGACGCCCTTGCTGGGGACAATCGATCCCGCGCTGGCCTCGGCCATCCCCCGGCCAGTGCTGATCGTCACCCTGCAGCATCACCAGAAGTCGTTCGCGGTGGAAGGCCACGACGGGACGCTGTTGCCGGCATTCATTGCCGTCCGCGACGGCGGCACGGATCACCTGAAGTCGGTGCGGACCGGACACGAGTGGGTCGTGCGCGCGCGCCTGGCCGATGCTCGCTTCTTCCTGGAGGCAGATCTGGAAGAAGATCGCAGGACCGGGTTTGCGTCGAGGAATGAAGCGTTGACGCGCGTCGGCTACGTGGCCGGCTTGGGGACCGTGGCCGACCATGTGCGGCGGCTGACAACAACAGCCGCATGGCTGGCTCAGGCTACCGGTGCGAGCGCAGAGGAGCAGCAGACACTTGTGCGCGCGGCCGAGCTCTGCAAAGCCGACCTGGTCACTGCGATGGTGCGTGAGTTCCCGGAACTCCAGGGAACAATGGGCGGCATCTATGCCAGGATGTCGGGCGCTCCCGATGCCGTGGCCAGAGCGATCGAAGAGCACTATATGCCCAGGAGCGCGGGTGAGGCGGCAGCGCCCACGCGCCCCGGAGCCTTCCTCGCCATCGCCGATCGCGCGGTGCTGCTGACCGGCGCGCTGTTGGAAGGCTTTGAACCGACCGGGTCGCAGGACCCCTTCGGGTTGCGGCGCGCCGCCTCGGGAATCGTCGCGACGCTGCTGGCGCACACGATGCATGTGTCGCTGCGGGCGCTCTTTGGGACGGCCGCGTCGACATACGACCGTCCCGCGGACGCGCGTGAGCGCGCGGTCACCGCCTCGGTCGAGTTTGTGCTGCAGCGTCTGCGCACCTGGTTAATCGACCATGGGGTGACGTACGATACCGTTGACGCGGTGCTGGCGGCCGCCGCCGATGACGTGGCCGACCTCGAGGCCCGCGCGCGCGCCCTTCAGGCAGTGCGTAGCAAACCTGAGATGGCACGCCTGGCTACCGGATTCGCCCGCGCCTCGCGCATTCTGAGCCAGGGCGCGCCGGCCTCGGCGGTGGACGAGTCTCTGCTGATCGAGCCCGCAGAGGCCACGCTCTACCGCGAATGGCAGGGTATCCGCGACATGGTCGACAGAGCTTGCGCCGGCCGGCGCTACGGAGACGCTCTAGACGCGCTGACGCGGCTCGCGGGGCCGATCGACACGTTCTTTGATGATGTCCTGGTGATGGCTCCAGACGCCCGGATCCGCGCCAACCGCCTCGCGCTGCTTCGGGGGGTAAGCGAGACCTTTCTCCACGTTGCCGACTTCGCTAAGCTGGCAGGAGTGAAACCCTAAGGAGGCACGACGAGATGGCCACAACAACGCCCGACGCCCAGCGGACCCAGTTCCGATGGACGATGCTCTTCGAAGAAGGCAACGCGACTATGCGCGAGCTGCTGGGCGGCAAGGGCGCCGGCCTGGCCGAGATGAGCCGCGTGGGCCTCCCGGTCCCGCCGGGGTTCACCATCACGACCAAGGCCTGCATCGAGTTCATGCGCGCCGGCCGCAAATTCCCCGAAGGCCTGCTCGACGAAGTCGACGCCCGCCTCCGCGCTATCGAAGAGAAGACCGGCAAGCGCTTCGGCGATCCCTCGAATCCTCTGTTGCTCTCGGTGCGCTCCGGGGCGTTGTTCAGCATGCCGGGGATGATGGACACCGTGCTCAACCTGGGGCTCAACGAGGAGACGCTGGAGGGCCTGATCCGGCTCACGGGGAACGAGCGGTTCGCCCGGGATGCCTACCGCCGCCTGGTGCAGATGTTCGGCAAGATCGTGCTCGACATCCCCGGCGAGCGCTTTGAGCACGTCATCCAACGCGCCAAGGATCGCAAAGGCGTCAAGGAGGATACCGCGCTCGAGGCCGGCGACCTTCGGGCGATCACCGATACCTTCAAACGGATTATCCGCGAGGAGCGCGGGAAAGATTTCCCGCAAGAGCCCCGCACGCAGCTCCGCATGGCGATCGAGGCCGTGTTCGATTCATGGTTCGGCAAGCGCGCGGTCGACTACCGGAATTTCCACGGGATCTCGCACGACCTGGGCACCGCCGTGAACGTGCAGACGATGGTCTTCGGCAACATGGGCTTCGACTCGGGCACCGGCGTCGCGTTCACGCGCAACCCGTCCACCGGCGAGCGCACGGTTTACGGCGAGTACCTGCTCAACGCGCAGGGTGAGGACGTCGTCGCCGGCATCCGCACCCCCAGGCCGATCGCCGAGCTGACGAAAGAACTGCCCAAGGCGTACGCCGAGTTCTCGAAGGTCTGCGAGATGCTCGAACGTCACTACAAAGACGTGCAGGATCTGGAGTTCACCGTCGAGCGCGGCCGGTTGTGGATGCTCCAGACGCGCACGGGGAAGCGCACGGCGCAGGCGGCCGTGAAGATCGCCGTCGACATGACGCGCGAGGGGCTGATTACCAAAGAGCAGGCCCTGCTGCGCGTCGAGCCTGGCCACATTGACATGCTGCTGCACCCCAGGTTCGACGACCGCACCAAGGAAGCGGCGGCGCGCGACGGCAAGTACCTTGCAAAGGGCCTGAACGCGTCGCCCGGCGCGGCGGTGGGGCTCGCGGTCTTCGATGCCGATACGGCAGAGGCGTGGGGCAAGGCCGGCAAGCCTGTGATCCTGGTGCGGCCCGAGACCAATCCCGACGACGTGCATGGAATGCTGCACGCCAAGGGCATTCTCACCAGCCGCGGCGGCGGGACCAGCCACGCGGCGGTTGTGGCCCGGGGCCTGGGCGTCCCGTGCGTGGCGGGGTGCGAGGCGGTCCACGTCGATCCGGATGCGCGCGAGTTGTCCGTCGATGGCCGTAGAGTCGCCCAAGGCGAGTACCTCTCCATCGATGGGGGCACCGGCGAGGTCTTTGCCGGACAGCTTCCCGCGATCGCGCCGCGGCTGGAGGACCAGCAGGATCTGGTGCAGCTCCTGGAATGGGCCGACAAGGCGCGACGCCTGGGCGTGTGGGCCAACGCCGACTACCCGCGCGACGCGGAGCGCGCCCGCACGTTCGGCGCTGAGGGCATAGGCCTGTGCCGGACCGAGCATATGTTCTTCGAGGAAGACCGTCTGCCGACGGTGCGGCAGATGATCCTGAGCGCAGCCGAGGCGCAGGCGCTCTACGATCGCCGGCGGGACGCGGAGGAGGCGGCGCAGCGGCAACCGGACGACAAGAAACTGCGCGCCGCGGCGAAAGCGGCGGCGAAAGCCGTCAAGACTTCGGCCTCCGTCAGGCGCTACGAGTCGGCGCTCGCCAGGCTGCTGCAACTACAGCGACGCGACTTCGAAGGGCTGTTCAAAGCCATGGACGGCCTGCCGGTGATCATCCGGCTCATCGACCCGCCGCTGCACGAGTTTCTGCCCTCACACGATTCTCTGCTGGAAGAGACGGCCGCGTTGCGCGCCCGAATCGAGACGCTCTCGGCGATCCCGCGATGGCGGCCCCGGAAGGGCCAGCGGTCGCTCTCCGCGATGCGGACGTCGCTGCGCCGTCTGGAAGCCACCCTGCGCGCGGTCGAGACGATGCGCGAAGCCAACCCGATGCTGGGACTGCGGGGCATTCGCCTCGGCCTGACCTACCCCGGCATTATTGTCATGCAGGTGCGCGCGATCCTCGAGGCGGCCTGCCGCGTGACGAAGAAAGGGATCAAGGCCATCCCGGAGATCATGATCCCCCTCACGAGCCATATCAACGAGCTGCGCGCAAGCCAGCGCGAGTTGGAACCGGTGGCCAAAGACGTCATGACCCGCGAGGGCGTCAACGTCGACTACAAGTTTGGCACGATGATGGAGCTTCCGCGCGCCTGCTTCGTCGCCGGGGAGATCGCGCAGGTGGCCGAGTTCTTCTCGTTCGGCACCAACGACCTCACGCAGACGATCTTTGGCATCTCCAGGGATGACGCCGAGGGGAAATTCCTTCTGCAGTTCGTCGAGCGGGGTCTGCTCCCCGAGAATCCCTTCCAAACCATCGACCGCGCGGGCGTCGGCGAGAGCATGCGGATGGCGGTGGAGCGCGGCCGGGCCACGCGTCCGGACCTCGAAGTCGGCATCTGCGGCGAGCACGGCGGCGATCCAAGCTCGGTCGAGTTTTGCCACCAGATCGGGCTCGACTACGTGAGTTGCTCGCCGTACCGCGTGCCGGTGGCCCGCCTGGCGGCGGCCCAGGCTTCGCTGCGGGAGCGTATTGCGGCCGCAAAGGATGTGTAGGTTGGGCGACGCAGAACAGCTTTGGGAGGCCATAGCGGAATCGACCGGACAGATGTTCCCATGGATGGACTGGTGCCACCCCGGGTACTCGCTCGACGATAGCCGCGCCTGGATCGAGTACTGCAGCGCTGCGTGGGACCGGGCGGCCGAGTACACGGGAGAGGGTGTCGCCACAGGCGCTGTGCGAAGGCTCACCGAGTTCGCGTTTCGTGAGACCAACCTCGTACGTCTCGAGATCGTCGTTGCCCTCGGGAACACGGCGAGTCACCGCGTTGCCGAGAAAGTCGGTGCCATCCGCGAGGGGGTGGCACACGATCGCCTCTACATGCACGGCGCGCCGCACGATGCGGTTGTGTACGGCGTGCTTCGTTCTCGGCACGCACGCTCGGAGTAACCACCGTGCGCCCGCGCGAGGCGACTGAGCAGTGGGAATCGGCGTCACTGCACCCTCATGCTGCGCGCGCGGCATCCAGCCGCGGTCGGGTCGACCCGGAACCCGACGACGACCTGCGGACCGCTTTTCAGCGCGACCGCGATCGCATTATTCACGCCAAGGCGTTCCGGCGCCTGATGCACAAGACGCAGGTCTTTCTGGCGCCCGAGGGCGATCACTACCGGACCCGGCTTACCCATACCCTTGAGGTCGCACAGGTCGCGCGCACGATCGCGCGAGCGCTGCGGCTCAACGAAGACCTGACAGAGGCGATCGCGCTGGCCCATGATCTCGGACACCCCCCGTTCGGGCACGCGGGTGAGGCCGCGCTGGATGCCGCGATGGCACCGTGGGGCGGCTTCAGGCACGATATGCAGAGCCTCCGCGTCGTCGAACGGCTCGAGGAGCGCCGGCGGGCCGACGGCACCACGATGACCGGCCTCAACCTCACGTGGGAGGTCCGGGACGGGATCGGCGGCCACTCGAAGGGGCTGCGTGATCTCGTGGCGGAAGCCGATGGAGCACCGCTGCCGTCGACGCTCGAAGGTCAGGTGGTCCGGCTGGCCGACCGCGTGGCCTATGTTCACCACGACACCGATGACGCCGTCCGCGCCGGCCTCATCGCGGAGGAGAGCGTGCCCCGCGCTGTCACGGCCGTGCTGGGGCCCACGCGCGGCCACTGGCTGGAAGCCATCGTGCGCGACATCGTCGGCACCGGCCGCAATCAGACGGTGATCGGCATGTCGGATGAGATCCGTGAAGCCCTCAACGCGCTCAAGGACTTCCTGACCGCGCGCGTGTACCTGGGCCCCCACGCGGCCGTCGAGGCCGCGCGCGCCGCGCGCATGCTCACGCTGCTGTTCGATCATTTCATGACTCACCCCGAAGGCCTGCCACCCGAGACGCGTCCCGTCCCCGCGAGCGAACCTCCTGCGCGGGCCGTCTGCGATTTCCTGGCCGGAATGACCGACCGATATGCGATCCGCACATTCAAAGAGGTGTTCGTCGTCCAGAGCCTCGACGGACCCTGAGGCGGGCCGCTTGTCCGTGACGTCCTCCGCACGCCAGGTGGGTAATAGTACTTTGAAGGCCTGACGTCGAGGGAGGACCTTTCCCTGCGCCGCAGAAGCAACCCGTATCACCGAGTACAACCGTGAAGACCGCGGCCGGCACCGGGAGGGGCGCGGTGGGAACTACGCGGCAGGCCGGGGACATCCCCATCCGCATCCAGGGCAAGCACATCGCGGTCACCGATGCGCTCCGCCAGCACGTTGCACGGAAGCTCTCCAGGCTCCCACGGCACTTCGACCAGATTCAGGACGCCCAGGTCGTCTTCAGCGTCTCCCGGAGCCGTTCGCTCGGGCGCGCGCAGGTGGCGGAGGTCACCGTCTGGTGCGACGGACTGGTGCTCCGCGCCGAGCAGTCCTCCGATGACATGTACGCGTCGATAGACGGCGCGGTGGATAAACTCGATCGCCAGATCCGGAAGTACCGTTCGAGGATCATCGAGAAGCGTCGGCTCGATGAATCCCGGCGCCGGCGCCGCACCCGCCGGTCGGCGGAAGCGGCGCTGCTCGCCGGCGCGACATCGACAACGGGCCCCGACGGGCCGGGCATCGTGCGGATGAAGCGGTTTGCGATGAAGCCGATGACCCCGGACGAGGCTGTGATGCAGATCGAGCTGCTGGGGCACGCCTTCTACGTGTTTCGCAACGCGGCGACCCAGGAAGTGAACGTTCTGTATAGGCGGCGGGACGGCGAGTTCGGTCTGATCGAACCAGAGGGCTAGGAACGCGCGGAAGCGCGGGGGGACAGCATCATGAGCCGGGACGGCGGGCAATCAGCGGTCGACCAGGCCGAAGAGATCGTGCGCCGACTGCGGGGAGTCGTCGCGGCGCGGGTGGTGCCCACGGAGTCGGGGACCATCGACGTCATCCACGTCCTGGGTCAGGCCGATCGCAGCCCCAAGCTCATCGCGGTTGATGTGGTGTCGGCGGTGGCGGCCGAGCTCGGCGTGACGCTGGACGCCCGGCAGGTGCGGGTCGCGGCGATGCGGCCGGAAGATCAGCCCAGCCAGGCGGCTCCGGCAGCCCGCCTGAAATTCGTGGGGCTCTCGCAGAGCGTGGTCCGCAACAGCGCGGAGGTCAAGGTCCATTTGGAGGACCGCGGGCTGCTCTATGAGGGCATCGCGTCGGGGCCCAACGTGCCGCGTCACCGCCTGGCGCTGGTCGCGCAGGCCACGCTGCGGGCGGTGGAGGTGTTCCTCCGGGCGCCGGGACTCCTCGCCTTCGAGGGCGCCACAACCGTGACGGTCGGTGACCATGAAGTCGCCGTCGTCACGGTCACACTCACGGGGAGCGAGCAGGAAACCCTTTCCGGCTCGTCGATCCTCGGTGACGATCCCAGGGAAGCCGTTGTCCGGGCCGCGCTCGCGGCCATCAACCGGCCCATCTCCTGGCTGAGCCAGAGCCGGTAAGGCCCTTCCCAACGAACCGTAAGCCTGAAAGGGTGGTACTGGTAGACTTGACGCCATATACCATATATGGCATAGTCGAGACATGGAGAAGACAACGCTCTATATTCCAAAAGAGCTCCAGCGCGGGCTAAGGAGCGCCTCCAGACGACTCGGACGATCTCAAGCCGAGCTGGTCCGTGAGGCCTTAGAGCGGTACTTGACCGGTCTGGATCGTCCCCGCCCCCGCTCAATCGGCATCGGTGCCGATGGGAAGATCCCCTCGAGCGAGATCAAGCAGTGGTTGAGGGGTGAGTGGGACAGGTACCTCGACGAGGAACGTGGGAAGGTGTGATTACCCTGGATACATCGGGGGTGTACGCTCTTTCCGATCGCCGTGATGCCCACCACCAGCGTGCCGCTCAGGTACTGGAGTCCGACCGCGGTCCGTATGTTATTCCCGCCGCGACCCTTGGAGAACTTGGTTATCTGCTCGAAACCAGGCTGGGGTTTGATGCGACGATCGGATTCTTGCGTGATCTGGCGTCGGGTGATTTCTCGTTGGATTGTGGTGAGGGCGATTTTGAACGCGTTCAGGAGCTCATCACCCGGTACAAGGACCTTCCGCTAGGCCTGACGGACGCCGCCGTGATCGCCTGTGCCGAGCGAAACGGTGGAGCGGTCCTGACCACGGATGCCCGGCATTTCGGTATCGTCGCCCGCGAGGGGATGATCCGTTTGCTTCCCGCAAACTGAACGGGCCGCCAACGCGTGGACAGCAACATCCTCTATAATGGACGTTGGCCGAGATAACGTCTCGGTCGTTGAGGTGACTGTATGCGGGGTTTGTTAGGCCGGCTGCTGGGGGATGCAAGCGAGCGGGACGCTGCGTCGCTCCGGCCGGTCGTCGATGAGATCAACGCGCTCGAACCCGAGATGCAGGGCCTCTCCGATGACGAACTGCGGGACCGGGCCGGGGAATGGCGTGCCCAGGTGGCCACAGCCATCGAGGGGCTTGCAGGCGACGAGCGCAAGGCAGCGCTGGGCGACGTGCTCGAAGAGCTCCTGCCACAGGTGTTCGCCGCGGTGCGCGAGGCGAGCCGGCGCACCATCGCGCTGCGGCACTTCGACGTCCAGCTGATCGGCGGCGCCCTTCTGCACCGCGGCAAGATCGCCGAGATGAAGACCGGCGAAGGCAAGACCCTCGTCGCCACGTTGCCGATCGCGCTCAACGCCCTATCCGGGCGCGGGGTGCATCTGGTAACGGTCAACGATTACCTGAGCCGGCGTGATGCCGGATGGATGGGACCGATCTACCACGCGCTCGGCTTCTCGGTCTCGGCAATCGGCCACGAGTTCTCGGGTTTGTACGATCCGGGCTTCACCGATCCCAAACCGCACCACGACGACCGCCTCAACCATTTCCGGCCGATCAGCCGCCGGGAGGCCTACGCCGCCGACATCACGTACGGGACGAACAACGAGTTCGGCTTCGACTATCTGCGCGACAACATGATGCTGCGCCTGGACGAGCTGGTTCAGCGCGAGCTCTTCTACGCCATCGTCGACGAAGTGGACTTCATCCTCATTGACGAGGCCCGCACCCCGCTGATTATCTCCGGGATGGTCGAAGGCGGCGTCGAGCGGTATGAACGCTTCGCCCGTGTGATCCCGCGCCTGCAGCGCGACACCGACTATACGGTGGACGAGAAGATCAAGAATGCCATCTTGACCGATGAGGGCGTGACGCACGTCGAACGGCTGCTTGGCATCGACGACCTCTCGGATCCCGAGCACGGCGACTTGATGCACCATCTGCATCAGGCTCTGCGGGCGCACGCGGTGTACAAACGCGACGTCGACTACGTGGTCAAAGACGGTCAGGTGATCATCGTCGACGAGTTCACCGGGCGGCTGATGTTCGGCCGGCGATACTCCGACGGCCTCCACCAGGCCATCGAGGCTCGGGAAGGCGTCAAGGTGGAGCGCGAGAGTCAGACCCTGGCCACGATCACGTTTCAGAACTACTTCCGGATGTACGAAAAGCTGGCGGGCATGACCGGCACGGCCAAGACCGAGGAAGAGGAGCTCTCCAAGATCTACAACCTGTCGGTCGCGATCATCCCGACCCACCGGCCGATGATCCGCGCGGACCACGCCGACCTGATCTACAAGACCGAGCGCGGCAAGTGGAAAGCGGTCGTTGAGGAGATCGTCGAGTGGCACAAGCAGGGCCGGCCGGTGCTGGTGGGCACGCGATCGATCGAGAAGAACGAGCACGTCTCCGAATTGCTGCGCCGGCGGGGCATTCGTCACGAAGTGCTGAACGCCAAGCAGCACGAGCGTGAGGCCGAGATCATCTCCCAGGCCGGTCGCGTCGGCGCTGTGACCATCGCGACGAACATGGCCGGGCGCGGCGTGGATATCATCCTGGGCGGCAATCCGCCCGATCCCGCCGAGGCGGAGAAGGTGCGGGCCGTCGGCGGGCTGCACGTGATCGGCACCGAGCGCCACGAGGCCCGGCGGATCGACAATCAGCTCCGCGGTCGTTCGGGCCGGCAGGGTGACCAGGGCTCGAGCCGATTTTACATCGGTCTCGACGATGAATTGATGCGGATCTTTGCCGGCGAGCGGATCGCCGGGCTGATGGATCGCCTGGGCCTCGATGAGGACACTCCCATCGAGCACAAGATCGTCAGCCGGCAGATCGAAGGCGCGCAGAAGAAGGTCGAGCAGTATCACTTCGATGTCCGCAAGCACGTCCTGGAATACGACGACGTCATGAACGTGCAGCGGAAGGTGATCTACGCGGAACGCCACAAGGTGCTCGAAGGCCAGAACGTACGGGACAACGTGCTGGATATCATCGAGCGTCTGGTCGCCGCGCAGGTGGAAGCGGTCTGTGTCAGAGATGTCCATCCAGAGGAATGGGATCTTGAAGGGCTCATCGGGGAACTGGCGCAGATTGCGCCCGCCCTGGGGGACATCGCGCCCGCATCGCTGCGGGGACTGCCGGCGGACGAGGTCACCGAGCGCGTGGTCAGTGCCGCACTTGCGGCGTACGAGCGGAAAGAGGCGGAGACCGGCGCGGACACCCTCCGGGAGATCGAACGGCTCGTGCTCCTGCAGACGATCGATCGGAAGTGGATCGACCATCTGCACAACATGGACGCGCTCCGTGAGGGCATCGGATTGCGAGCCTACGCGCAGGTGAGCCCGCTGGTCGAGTATCAGCGCGAAGGGTACGATATGTTCCAGGCAACGCTGCAGGCGATTCAAGAAGACAGCGTTCGGATTCTCTTCCGCGTGCAGGTCGCGCCGGAGCAGCGCCCCGTGGCCAGACCGGTTGCCACGCCGGCGCGCGAGCCGGCGGCGGTCGGCGCGGGAGGTGGTGGCGGGGCGTCCAAGATCGGGCGCAACGATCCCTGCTGGTGCGGCAGTGGCAAGAAGTACAAGAAATGCCATGGCCGGGAGGCGTGAAGGGCACTACCGTCCTCGCACGACAAGTTGCCGCCCTGGTGACGGGGCTGCTCTTCGTGCTCGCGTTCCCGAGCCCAGACCTCGGCTGGCTTGCGTGGATCGCCCTGATCCCGCTGCTCCTTGCGATCGAAGGACAGACCCCAGCCGCGTCCTTCCGCCTTGGCTATCTGGCAGGCCTGATAGCGTTCGGTGGCACGCTCACGTGGATGCGAATCTTCTCCGCTGCCGCGTGGCTGCTCGTCACCGCCATTGCGGCCGTCTACGTGGGGGCGTTCGCCGCCGGAGTCCGGGTGCTCGCGCGGCGACAGCCGCACGCGCTGCTCTGGGCGGCGCCGCTGACCTGGGTGGCGATCGAGGTCATTCGGTCGGTCGGCCCCATCGGCTTTCCCTGGGTTCTGCTGGGACTCTCGCAGTACCGCACGCCGCACGTCCTCCCGCTGGCCGGCATCGTGGGTGTCTTCGGGGTCTCGGGGCTGATTGTGCTGGTGAACGCCATCGCGGCACACACTATCGCCGGGCGCCGGCTGACCCTGGCTACGGGGGCCGCGGTTCTCGTCGCGCTCATCGCTCTAGCCGCCGCGAATGCGCGTCGCGTCGAAATATCCGGCCGCGATCGAATCGTCGCGGCGCTGCAGCCCAACGTGCCGCCAACCGGCAGAGTCGATCCCGCAACCGCGGGTATGGCCATCTCGGGCCTGCTGCAGTTGACGACCGACGCCCGTCAGGCCGGCGCCGAGCTCATCGTGTATCCTGAGTCGGCGGTCCCGGCCGATCTCGCGGCGGCGGCGGACGTGCGAGGCGCGATTGCGCACAGTGCCGCGGGCGCGGTCGTGGTGGCAGGCTCGCTGATGTCGGGACCGCGTAACGGTCTCGTCGTGCTGGATCCGAAAGGCGAGGTCATTGGACGGTATGCTAAGCGTCAGCTCGTGCCGTTCGGCGAGGCCGGGATCATCCCGGGGCGCGACCCGGCCATGGCAGCGACGCCGGTGGGCCGCATCGGCCTGGCGATCTGCTATGAGTCGGCGCATCCGTACATGATCAGATCGGCGGCGAAAGATGCCGAGTTCATCGCGTTGTTGACCAATGATGGATGGTTCGGTCGGTCGTCGGGACCGGCGCAGCACGCGGCACATGCTGTAATGCGGGCCGTGGAGACAGGGAAGAGTCTGATCCGTGCGGCCAACACCGGTACGTCCATGCTTATCAGGCCTGATGGCACGGTGGTGGGCTCGCTGCCTATCGGGAGCAGGGGAGTCCTGGCAGCCGCGCTTCCCGCTGGTGGCCCCCCGACCCCGTATATGCGTTGGGGATGGCTGGTGGGCCCGCTCGCGGTGGCCGCGTGGTTGGCCGCCGCCGCGCCGCTTGCGCTGGATGTCTTCAGGCGACACTGGAACCATGCAACCCGTCTCGCAATAGCCATCCTCATTCCGGGCGTTGTGTGGATGCTCGGCCGTCTCACCGCGCCCGACGAGGGTCAGCGTCACGGTCTGCTGATTCTTCTCATGCTCATCACCGTCGTCGCACTTGGCCGGGGACATCTGTTCAATGTGCGCGGAGTGTGGATCTCTGCTGTACTCTCGCTGGCGCTGACGGCGCTTCTCATCAGCGTCATGCGCATTGCCTACGCTCAGTATGGATTTCAGATGCCTATCAACACTCCCGCAGGCGGCTGGGCGGTGGGCAGCGGCCTGATTGTCGCAGGTGGTATCGCACTCGAAGCCTGGCTGCGCGGCGCGGTCTTCGGCGCGGCCGCGCAAATCGGCGGATGGGTGCTCGGTACCGTCGTCTCGACGGTTCTCGGCATTCTGATCCATTGGGGTCTACCGCAGGAGATCGTGTATTGGCATTTGGTGACCGGCCTGGGGTTCAGTCTGCTGCGTGCCTGGACTCGGGACGCGCTCGGGCTGGGCATTGCCCGGGGCCTTGGTGATGCCGCGGTGCTGTCGCTCGCGGGCCTTCGATAGGAGAGAAAATCGTGCTTCTCCCCCGCTGAAAGAGGGCATTAGGAGGACTCGGAGACACAGAGTATGACTAGGAAAATCGGGATGGATGAGCTCGAACAGATTCTACAATCTTACTTGTCTGACACCAAGAGTCTTTCTCTTACAACGCTACAACTCTATGAAGTGTATCCCATCTCCTGGCAGGAAGTCCGCTAACATCTGCTATAATCCGGTCATGATTCAGCTCGAAGACCTGCACGCCCAGCTCAAGGAGAGCCGCCGCCGACTCCAGGATCTCCGGGGGCATCTTTGACCTCCCGGGCAAGCACGCCCGGATTACCGCGCTCGAAGAGACTATGCAGGAGCCCACGTTGTGGGCCGATCCGGACCGCGCCCGAGCAGTCGGTCAGGAGTTGAGCCAGCTGCGCGCCACTGTTGATGGGGTGGCCGCGGTGGAGCGGCGCCTGGACGATCTTGAGATCATGATGGAGCTTGCCGCCGAGTCCCCCGACGGCATCGATCTCGGCGAGCTCGACACCGAGGCGCGCGGGACGGCGACGGCCCTGGCCGAGCTCGAGACCGCGGCGATCCTCTCTGGACCCCACGACCAGTCGAACGCCATTCTCGCGATCCACGCCGGTGCCGGCGGGACCGAATCACAGGACTGGACCGAGATGCTGCTCCGCATGTACCTGCGGTGGGCAGAGCGACGCGGATTCCGCCCGGAGATCGTTGACCTGTCGCCCGGTGAAGAGGCCGGCATCAAGAGCGTCACGGCTATCATCGCCGGGCCGCATGCGTACGGGTTTCTACGGGAGGAGCGAGGGGTGCACCGGCTGGTGCGGATCTCGCCGTTCGATGCCGCGCACCGCCGGCACACATCCTTTGCCCTGGTCGACGTCATCCCTGAGGTCGAGGATGTCGGCGTGGAGATCCGCGACGATGAGATCCGCGTGGAAACCTACCGGGCGGGCGGTGCGGGCGGGCAGAACGTCAACAAGGTCGAAACGGCCGTGCGGATCACGCACATCCCGACCGGGATCGTCGTCCAGTGCCAGAACGAGCGCTCGCAGCACGCGAACAGACTGACGGCGATGCGGGTGCTCCGCGCGCGGCTGGTCGAAGTAGCGGAGGCGCGTCAAAAGGAGCAGATGGCTGAACTGCGCGGCGAGCACCGCGAAGCGGCGTGGGGCAATCAGATCCGCTCGTATGTCCTGCATCCCTATCAGCTCGTGAAGGACCACCGCACCGGTGTGGAGATGGGAGACACCGGCGGGGTCCTCGACGGCAACCTGGATCGGTTCATCGACGCCGAGCTGCGTGCGGCGTCCGGCAGCCGGTAGCGGGCGTGCGCCGGAGCACGTGGCTTCTGATCGGGCTGGCGATGGCCGTGGCCATCGGCGCGCTCGCCGTATGGGTGCCGTCGAGGCTCGCAGAGCGGCAGGTGACCGAGGCACTGCGTCCCCATATCGATCCGACCGGCTCGCTCTCGGTGCAGGTCCGCACGACCGCGCTCGACTATCCGCGGGGGCGAATCAGGCGGCTGGACGTCGACGCCCGTGGGATCAAGATCGCTGATCTCACCGCCGAAGGCTTGACAGCCTCGATGAAGGGCGTGACCCTGACGCAATCGACGTCCGGGGCACTCGTGGTGCGGGCGCGAGCCGGGCACCTCACCGTGACGATCGCCGCGGACGACCTGAAGCGGTTCCTCCGCACGCGGGGCGTGCAAAATCCCGAGGTAGCCATTGACGCGGCGGGCGTGAAGGCGAGCGGGATGATGCGAGTCGGGGCGGTGGAAGTGGCGGCGCGCCTCAGCGGTCAGTTCGAGGGATCCGGACGCGATCTCCGATTTCGTGTGACCTCTCTCGATGTCGGCGGTGTTGAGCTTCCACCGGCCGTGGCGGGGACGGTGTTTGGGACGATCCAGCCCTCGTGGTCTCTGGAGTCGCTGCCGTTTCCGGTCGAGATCGATCGGATATCGACGAGTGAGGGACGCGTCGTCGTCACCGCGCGGGTGGTGGCGCCGTGACACGCCGCGTGCTCATTGCCGCTGTCGCTCTCGGCGCGATCGCGGCCGCCGTCGTGCTCGGTCTGCGCTCGCGCGTCGAGTCCAAATACCGGAAGGTCGAGATCGTGCTCGACGGGCAGGATTGGGTGACGCTGATCCGGCGCGAAGGCCGCGACGTCGCGCCGGTGTTGCGGGAGCTCCGTATCCGGGGTGCCACGGCGATCGCCCTCCCCGAGCTCACCCTGAAGCAACTGGCCGAGGACGGTGCGATTACCTACGGCGGCGGAGGAACGCTGCAGGCGATGGCCCGCGTGGCCCAGGTCGGCGAGCCGTTTCGCTCGCTGGCCGCTGCGGGACGCCTCCGGTCGGCCGCCGTCTACATCAGCGGCCCTCCCGATGCGCTGGCGTTCGTCGCGGGACGCATGCGGACGCTGCTGGGAGAGTCCCGCGTCCGCACGCTGGGCGGCGCCATCGAGGTGATGGGGACGACGCTAGACCTGGAGGAGCTCGGCCTCGGCTTTCGCCAGGCCGATGCGCTGCAGTTCATGCGCGCGGGCTTTGAGATCGTCGTGCGGCCGCGCAACTTCCGTGGGCTCACCCCTGCCAGTCTGCATGCACTCGCCGAAAGTTACGCGGCGGTGGCTCCATTCCCGACGATCATCTTCGCCCTCACCGAGGTCCAGGGATATGAGGGGCTGATCGACCAGGCGGCGGCGGAGTACGAGCGCATCGGGGCGCTCTTCGGCCGCATCGAGGTTTTCTCGGCGCGCCGCAAGCAGAAGGGCGAAGACCGGCTGACCGCGCTGATGCGGCCCGAGGTCGTGCGCGTGTTCAGCATCACGCCCGAGGAGTTGCAGGTGCTGCGGCCTGACGAGGTCGTGGACCGGTTCGTCCGCGCCGCTCAAGAGCGCAACCTTCGGGTGCTCTATGTGCGGCCGCTGCTCTTCACGCCGGCCGGCGTGCCCGCGCTGACCGTCAACGTGGATCTGGTAGAGACCATCAGCCGGCGGTTGCAGGGATCCGGCTACTCGCTCGGCCGGGCCGGGACGCTGGAGCCACTGGCGCCACCCCGGCCGCTCACCTGGCTGGTGGCGCTGGGCGCCGCCGCCCTTAGCGTCCTGGTGATTCTCGACATCGCACGGGTACTGGGCCTTCGGCCGCCCGCCGCTGTGGCCGCGCAGGGAGTGCTTACGGTGGTGGCCGTGACGGTGGCGGCGGGCTTCACGCCGTTCGACGGCCTCTGGCGCCAGCTGCTCGCGCTGGGGACGGCTGTCGCGGGCGCGGCCGGTGCGACCGTCTGGGCCATGCCGCGCGAGAGCATCCGTCCCGCGCCCATGAGGGCCGCGTTCGAAGGATACGCCACACTGCTGCGCGCGCTGGCCCTCGCGGTCGTCGCCGGGATCTTTGTGGCCGCGCTTCTGAGCCAGTGGGCGTTCATGCTGGCGATCTCCACCTTTCTCGGCGTCAAGGCGGCCCATGTGATCCCGATTGCGGTCGCGGGCGTGTGGCTCGTCTTTCTTCAGCGTCCGCCGGGAGGATGGCGGGCCGCGTGGCGCGAGGGGGCGGTCTGGATCGGACATCCCTTGCGGATCGGGACGGCCCTCGCCGTACTCGTCATCGCAGCGGCGGGGGTCATGCTGCTGGCGCGCACCGGCAACATCAGCCTGCCGCTCGCCGGGGTCGAACAGCAGCTCCGCACGACGCTGGAAGACATTCTCGTCGCGCGTCCCCGCACGAAAGAGTTCCTCATTGGATACCCCGCGCTCGTCGTCGCCGGCATGGCGTGGGCCCTGAGGTGGCGCAGGACCGCGCTCGCGGCCGCGCTCATCGGCACCATCGGCACCGCGGGGGCGATCAACTCATTTGCGCACGCGCACACCCCGCTGCTGTATACCGTCTGGCGGACCGGCAACGCGCTGCTCCTCGGCGTCATCGTGGCGTTGCCGGCCGTGCTGGTGCTGCTCTGGATCGGCCGGCGCCAGACCGCGTCCTAGTTAGCGGCTACTACGGGTTCGGCAATCTCGGCGACGAGGCTGTCCTGGCCGGCCTGCTGGCCGAAATGCGCGCGCGCCGGCCCGATGTGCGGATGACGGTGCTTTCGGCAGATCCCGCAGCCACGAACGCGCTCCACGGTGTGGAGGCCTGGCCTCGGGATCCGGCGGCGGTCTGGCGCGCGCTGCCGTACGCGCGGCTGTTGATCAGCGGCGGCGGGTCGCTGGTGCAGGACGTCACCAGCGCGCGCAGCGCAGTCTACTACCTCGGCGTAATCGCGGCCGCGTCGGCACGCCGCGTCCCTACTGCGGTTATCGGCCAGGGGATTGGGCCCATCCGCCGCCCGTGGGTCCGCGCGCTGACGCGGTGGGCGTTCAACCGCGTCCAGGCGATCAGCCTCCGCGACCCGGACTCTATCCAGACGCTCGCAGCGCTCGGGGTCAAGCGGCCTGCGCACCGGTGCGCCGACCTTGCGCTCCTGATGGCGCCGGCGCCGCAGGCGCGTGTGCGAGAGTTGCTGACGCGGTTCGGCCTTGATGCGGCCCCCGCGAGGGTGGGAATCGCCGTGCGGCCCTGGCCCGGGCTCAACGTGTCAAGCCTGGGAGAGGAGATCCGCCGGTTCGCCACGGCGCGGCAGGCCGCGGTCGCGGTCTTCCCGTTCGACCGCGTTCGGGATCGTGCCGACAGCGAGGCCGTGGTATCGGCGGCCGGGGGCCATCTGGTCGACGCCGTCTCACCCCAAGATTTGCTGGGTCTCGTTGGCGCCATGGACCTGCTCGTGGGGGTCCGGCTGCATGCCCTCGTGTTTGCGGCCTCGCAGGGGGTGTCCGCGGTGGGCCTGACGTACGATCCGAAAGTCTCCGCGTTCGCTTCACAGCAGGGGCTGCTGCCGGTCCTGCCGGTCGGGGCACCGAGCGCCGCCGTCCGCCAGGCTCTAGAGGCCGCATGGGACCGCCGGGAGGAGCTGCGAGCCCGCTTGGGAGCCACCCTGCCCGCAGCACGCCGCGCGGCGGCCGAGGCCGTTAGCGTGGCCATCGACCTGTTGACCGTCCCCCTCTCACGGTAGGGCAGGAGTTCCCCGAAACGGGCATAATACGATAGGATTACCTGCAGAACCCGTCGCAGCATTCGAGGAGGCATCCTTCAGCATGCCGGAGGTGCTCAAGGTAGGTGCCGAGTCTAAGCCGAAGGCCGTGGCAGGAGCTGTTGCCGCGGTGCTGCGTGAGAAGGGGATGGTCGAGCTTCAGGCAGTCGGCGCGGGAGCGGTGAATCAGGCGGTGAAGGCGATCGCCATCAGCCGCGGGTTTGTGGCGCCCAATGGGATCGATCTCATTACCATCCCCGCGTTCACAAAGGTGGAGATCGACGGTGAGGAGCGCACGGCGATCAAGTTCCTCGTCGAGGCGCGCTGACCCGGGTGAATGGACGCCACCGCCTACGGTGAGCTGAAGCTCTTCTGCGGTACATCAGTCCCCAATTTGGGTCGCGAGATTGCCGAGTACCTCCGGATGACGCCGGGGCGTGTGACGCTCCAGCGGTTCGCGGATGGGGAGATCTACTGCCGTTACGAGGAAAACGCCCGCGGCGAGGACGCCTTCGTCGTGCAGTCCACGTGTCATCCTGTCAACGAGCACCTGATGGAGCTGCTCATCATGATCGATGCGCTCCGCCGCGCGTCGGCCGGACGGATCACGGCGGTCATCCCATATTACGGCTACGCGCGGATGGACAAGAAGGAAGCCCCGCGCGAGCCGATCACGGGCCGGCTGGTCGCGGATCTGCTCACCACCGCCGGCGCCCACCGGGTGCTGACGCTGGATCTGCACGCGGGGCAGATCGAGGGATTCTTCAACATCCCCGTGGACCATCTTCGCGCCCTGCCGTTGTTCGCCGACTACCTGGCGCGCAAGGGTCTGACCAAGGGCGTGGTGGTGGCGCCCGATGACGGCGCGGTGCGCCGCAGCAAGCAACTCGCCGACCGGCTCGACCTGCCGCTCGCGGTCATCTTCGCGCGCCGTCCCGGTCCTGACCTCAAAGAGCCCATCCAGGTCGTCGGGGAGGTGGAGGGGCGGACGCCTATTCTCATCGAAGACATCATCGACACCGCCGGGACCGTCACGCAGGCCGTGGACGTGCTGGTCGCCAAAGGGTGCGTGCCGGAAGTTCATGTGTGCGCCACACACGGTGTGTTCGCCGGTCCGGCTTTTGAGCGCCTGAGCCGGCCCGAGATTCGTGAGGTGATTGTGACCAACACGATCCCCCTCCCGGCCGACCGGACGATCTCCAAGGTCACGGTGCTGTCCGCGGCGCCGCTGCTCGCGGAGGCGATCCGGCGGATTCACCTCAATCAGTCGGTGAGTTTGCTCTTCACCTAGGCACGGCGGTGGCAATCGTCCGCACGCGCATCGCCCCATCCCCGACAGGATACCAGCACATTGGCGGGGCCTGGACGGCGTTCTTCAGCTGGCTCCACGCCCGCCACTACCGTGGCGTGTTCATTCTTCGCATCGAGGACACCGATCGATCGCGCTCGACGGAGGCCTTCGAGGCCGCAATCCTCGAGGACTTCCGCTGGTTGGGCATCACGTGGGACGAAGGGCCGGACGTCGGCGGCCCCGTGGGGCCCTACCGTCAGACCGAGCGCGCCGATCTCTACACACGGTACGCGCGTGAGTTGCTCGAGCGCGGCGCGGCATACCCCTGCTACTGCACGCCCGAGGAGCTCGACGCCGAAAGAAAGCAGGCAGAGGGGGAACGGCGTTCGTACCGCTATTCGGGCCGGTGCCGGAACCGCACGCCGGAGGAGCGCGCGGCGCTGGAGGCCGCCGGCCGCCGCCCGTCGCTGCGCCTTCGCGTTACGGATCAGCCGGAGTCGATCGTCGTGGATGACCTCATCCGCGGCCGCGTCGTTTTCGAGCCCGAGCACCTAGACGACTACATCATCGTACGGTCAGACGGCTCGGCCCTCTACAACTTTGCCAACGTCGTCGATGATCACCTGATGCATGTGACGCACGCGATTCGCGCGAGCGAGCATCTGTCCAACACACCCAGGCAGATCGTCATGTACAGGGCGCTGGGGTGGGACCCCCCCGCGTTTGCGCACCTGCCGGTGATCGTGGGTGCCGACCGCAAGAAGCTCAGCAAGCGGCACGGCGATACCGCGGTGCGTGAGTACCGCGAACGGGGCTTCCTGCCCGAAGCGATCCTCAACTTCTTCGCCCTGATGGCGTGGCATCCGGAGGCCGAGCGCGAGGTCTATACAATCGACGAGTTGATCGCCGGTTTTCGCATCGAGGAGATCGGCCGCGCCTCGCCGCTCTTCGACCTCGAAAAGCTGACATGGCTGAATGGCGTGTACATGCGGCGGCTCATGGAGCACGATCCCGACCGCGTGGTCAGGCTCTGCGCAGGCATCCTGCAGCGCGAAGGCCTGCTGGACGGGACGTTCACGGCCGACCGCCAGCAGTACCTGCGCAAGGTCATCGACGTCATCGGCGAGCGGCTCAAGATT
>JBQTJP010000005.1:0-2916 GCA_052386995.1 Armatimonadota bacterium | reverse complement strand
GCGGCGGCCGCCGTCATCCAGGACCACCGGAGATTCGGCACGAGGGCGCGCAGCCGAGTCCAGCCTGGCCGCGGAGCGACGTTCGCGAGTTGCTCGACTCTGCCGCGGACCGCGGCCGCAAAACCTTCGGGCACCTGCACGGGTTCCACCTCCCGAACGAGTCTCACCGTTGCCCGCAATTGTGCGAGGCCGGCGCGGCACTCGGCGCACTGCTCGAGATGCGCGTCTACTTGCGCGGCTTCGGCGGCCCCCAGCGCCCCGTCGATCAGCGCGGAGAACCGCGCGCGGGCGGTCTCGTGATCCATGCGCGTCCTGTGTCCGTTCATCGCGTTGCTCCCCACCTCATCGCTAGTCTAGCCTTCAGCCGTTACCAGATCGGTCAGTTGCGACCTCAGCACCTCGCGGCCCCGGCTGAGCCGCGAGCGGACCGTTCCGATTGGAATCTGCAACACTCGGGCGATCTCTTCATATGCCAGGCCCTGCAGGTCGCGCAGGACGACGACCGCACGATACTCGGCCGGCAGATGCCCCACGGCCGCATGCACGCGCCGGTGGACCTCCCGCCGGTGCACCTCGGCCGCTGGGTCCGCGGCGCTGGGCTGGTCGGCGGACAGCTCGACCGGGGGAATTGCCGGCCGCCGACGCACGAGATCCAGCGCCGCGTTCGTCGCGATGCGGTAGAGCCAGGTCGAAAAGGCCGCGTCGCGGCGGAACCCGGAGAGGGCCTGGTAGGCCCGCACGAACGCGTCCTGCGCGGCATCGTTCGCATCCTCATGGTTGCCGGTAATCCGGTAGGCCAGGTTGTAGATCCGGTCCTGATGGATGCGCACGAGGTCCTCGAAGGCATCCAGATCGCCGGCGCATGAGCGATTGACGAGCTCCCGTTCGTCGACGGCCACGCAGACCTCCCGTTGATGCACTGTCGCCTGTTTAGACGTGCCCATGGGGGAAAAGTTCCCAGACCTCATGGTATACTCGGCACGGACGCCGGGGTGGCGGAACTGGCCATACGCGTATGACTCAAAATCATATGGGGGAAACCCCGTGCGGGTTCGACTCCCGCCCCCGGCACCACAACTAATCCTCAGCAAGATTTCTCCTCGCAGAGTCTGTTCGGTTGTAGTCCCTTTCAACGCGGTCGATATTCTTTAGTGGACGGATCTCAATCGAGATACTTCGTTGAGACCTGGCTCTCCACCCCGAGGACCGGAGCATCGTCGCCGTTGGCGCACCGACCTTGCCTACGCCATCGGCTTGCTGGTCACTGACGGTCATCTCTCCGTCGATCGACGGCACATAGCCCTGGTGTCGGTCGATGTCGAGCTGCTTGAGACCTTTCGCACGATACAACACAAGGCTGAAGTCGAAATACGTGTACCAGCGCCTATACGTCCGGTTTCTAACTGCGAGTAAGCCTCATATCGAATGGCTACAAGCCAAAGTGACACAACTAGTCGGCGTAGATGGGTACATTGTTGTGCGGCCTGGGGGTCACAGAACGGTGCCAATGTATTCGCTCCATTTTGCCAAGAAGGACGCGATAAAGCTGCTCCGCTGGATGTATTACGCACCAAACTTACCCTGTCTAACACGTAAGCGTGCGATCGCCGAGCCCTTCTTGACAGGAGAGCTGCGTCAGTTCCGCCATCCCCCAGGGTTCCAGATTCGCGAGCCCGGGCGCGACGCCGCCATTTGGGCGACGGCAGAAGCTGTTCACCGCCCACAAATGCAACAGGACCGCCACACTGGGGGAAATGACGATCCTGCGCGACCTGCTCCGGAGCGCCGGAGGTGCCGCCCCGGTCCTACCTACTGTGCATGCACGATCAGCGTCGTCGGTGGTGACTGAACTCCCTGCGACTCTGCCACAACCGTGATCTGGTACTGCATCCCGCGGCGGGTGAGCAAGCGCGCCGGTGCGATGTGCGCGGAGAAGAACCCGCTGGAGTCGGCGTCGGTCTCGAAGTCGTGCGTCTGGAGTGCCACCGGCCCCATTATCGGAGCCACCTTGATGTGGACGCGCGCCTGCCGCACGGTCCGTCCGGAGACGATGAACTCGTTTCGGGCCACCACCGAGCCATCGATCGGAAACGAGATGACGGGCGCGGGAAGCGTGAAGACCGGCTGGGTGATGATGGGCGGGGCGCCAAACGGCGGCGGTCCACCGATGCGGCCCCGGCGAAACACCTCGACCCCTCTGGCCAGGATCGTCCCCTGGTCGATTAGGCGGCCTTCTACTTCAACCAGGTCACCCACCGCCAGTCGCCGGAATCCACGGCCCGGGCGCTCGTGATCGAAGTCTTCGTCATCATGATCGCGATCTCGGCGCCGCCGGAACTCGAAGTCCGTGCGTCGGTCCACGACCACGGCCCAGGTATGGCCGCCAAACCGCCCGCCCCTGGCCTGGACGTGAAACGTCCGATTGTGGAAGTCGATCGAAACCACCATGCCACGAATTTCGACCCGGCCGCGCCGCTCATGATCCGCGGCCGCAGGCGTGGCGAGCACCGGGACGGCAACGATCCCAGCGAGCACGATGCCGAGCAGGAAATGACCGGGCAAAACCTGCTTCTGAGTTCTCACGGCATGTCCCCCTTTCATCTGTACCTGCAGGAATATACGGATGGGGCGCGCGGCGGGTTCCCGCGCGCAGGATCAGGACTGCGTATGTTCGCGTGCGATTGCGGGCGAGCGGGGCGAACGCAGCGCTCCGGACGCGACCGCGGCGGTCGCGCCGGTGAAGACTCCCAGGTAGTGAGAGAAGAACCAGCGGCGCGGCCCGGGCCGCCCCAGGAACGTCGCGACGCGGCCCACCACGCTCTGTGGCCATGTGAGGTGAATACCGTGTGCCGCGAGCCGCCCCCGATACCGGCGCCGGTCGGCCGCCATGTAGGCGCGGTACTCGGCGCGGGCGGC
>JBQTJP010000004.1:0-10769 GCA_052386995.1 Armatimonadota bacterium | reverse complement strand
CCGCTCCATCCGCATGGTTCGCATCACGCTCGCCGAGCGCGCGAACGCCGGCGCTCAGGGGCCGAGGGATCAAACATGGTCAACGATGGTGCAGCTCCGCAACCCCGATCCTCGCACGCTATGACGTGCCGGCGCCCGGGCCTGGGCGATGAGCGCGGCAACACCATGGTCATGGTCGTCGTGTTGATGGTGGCCGCCGGGGTCCTCACCGTGGCCGTGCTCAACAACCTGCTCGGCGAGATCCAGGGCGCGTTCTCGTTCCGGCATGCCGTCCAGGCGCTGGGGGCGGCCGAGGCCGGCGTTCACTACGCCGCCGCCGAGATCAACGGCACCGGCGGGCCGGCCTACACCGGCGAGACCGATAGGGTCATGACACATCCGACGCTCGGCACGATCGGCATTTTTGACGTGGCCGTCCGGTGCTTCGATAACTCGGTCCCCGCAAATCCCAGCCCGTGCTCGACATCTCCGCAGCCGAACACGCGGACGATCACGGCCACCGGATATGTCCCAAACAAGACGACAACCAGTGGCCGCCGGACCGTGGTCGCCACCGTCCGGCAGCAGACGCTGACCAACCTGGACTATGCGGTGTGCGGCATGGATGGCGTGACACTGGACGCCGGCACAACTACAGCGGGCAATGTGGGCAGCAACCAGAACATCGGGCTGTTCGGGCCGTCCGGCATCCCCGGCGGGATGGCTCGCATCATTGTCACCGCCACCCAGCCGGGCAACGCCACCGCCGGCGGCACAGTGACATGCTCGCAATCATGCGGGGCCCCCCAGTGGCAGGTCGCCGGCACAACGACCAACAGCTTCCCCGGCGGCCAGGTGTGCCCCGTCCTCCCGCCGTTTACCGCAAGCCCAGGCACGAGCGACGTGACGATGGGGGCCAACAGCACGCTGACCATCAGCGTGGCCAATGGCAACACCGCGCTGCGTGACGTGAACCTTGGACGCGACTCAAACCTGATCTTTGCGACGACGAGCGCCACTGAAAACCTGGTCGTGCACATGAACACGCTCATCATCGGCCGAAACAGCTACGTGCGCGTGACCGGCGCCGGCCGCGTCTCGCTCTACATGGCGGGGCGCATGCAGCTCGACCAGGGCACGCGCTACGGCATTGACGCGTCGGGCAACGATATCGACCCGGGGCGTCTGACGGTCTATAGCACGAGCGGCGATATCGGCACCGATTATGCCGTCGAGTTTCACCAGACAGGGCGCATCAATGGCATCTTCGTCGCGCCAAACGGTCGGGTGCAGCTCGATCGGGCGGCCAACTCGCAAGGCGCGATCCTGGCGCGCCTGGTCCAGTTCGACCAGAATACGATCTTCACCGTGAATACCACGGGCCTGTTGATCAGCGGAGGATCCTTCAATATCCTGACCGCCTGGCGCGAGCAGCCCTAAGCGTCTTCCTCCGCAGGCAGGCTTTTCATCCCTGCGAATCGTAATCTAGCGCCATACCTGCTCCCTATTCCGTAGCGGGGAGGTGCTCCTGGTGCAGGGGCTTTACCTCATTCCGGGATGGATGTCTCGCACCGAGGCCGGAGCCGCGGAACTCGCGCGCCGCCGCGCGGCCGTGCAGCGCATCGCCGGAACAGGATGGACGATGGATGCCTGGGACGTTCGGGGCGGGCCGGCCTCTATCGAATCGGCCTACGAAGAGTACCAATCGGTGCCCGGGGCGATCGAGCGCCTGGTCGAAGCCGAGCGCGCGGGATTTGACGGAGCGATTCTCGGCTGCTTTGGCGACCCCGGCATCGAGGCCGCGCGCGAGATGGTCAGCATACCGGTTATCGGTCCGGGGGAAGCGGCCATGCTGGTCGCGGCCTCGCTGGGACACCGGTTTGCGATCGTCACGGTCCTCGACTCGCTGAACTTCCTGCTCGAGCGGCTCGCGTGGCAGGTCGGCGTCGACCGCAAGCTGGCATCGGTGCGGAGCATCGGCATCCCCGTGCTGGAGCTGGGACGGGATCCGGGGGAAACGTTCACGCGGATGGTCCGCGAGGGTGAAGCGGCGCGCGATCGCGACCGGGCCGATGTCATCATCATGGGCTGCATGAGCATGGCCTTTCAGGACCGGCAGCACGATCTGGCGCGGGCCCTGGGGATTCCGGTGGTCAACCCGGTGTATGCGGCCGTGAAGCTGATGCAAACGTTCTGCGAGTTGGGTCTGCGGCACAGCCGGCGGGCGTATCCGGTGCCGCCGAAACTGGCTGCGATGGCTACTGGAGGAGTTCGAGAAGCATAGTTGCATGTGGCTGCGGGGCGGGCCAACGGGCGGCGTCACGCGGCATCATCAAGGGAGGGATAATGAGTATGCGCACGCGCGCACTGATGGTCATTTTACTGGGCCTCGCGCTGGTTGCGGGGATCCTGGCACCGGCCGCCGGAGGGCCGGCGAGCGGGGGCAACATCGCCTTCCCGATTGTCGGCGACCCGACGTTCAACCCGTGGCATCCGCGGCATTTCGTCGAGTCCATCTTCGTCACCCGGGTCCTGTTCAACGGGCTGACCAAATGGGGCAAGGACTCCCGGTGGGTCGGCGACCTCGCCGAGCGCTGGGAGGTCTCCGCCGACGCCCTGACGTGGACTTTTCATCTGCGCAGGGGTGTGAAGTGGCACGACGGGCGCGACTTCACCGCCGATGACGTCAAGTTTACGTACGATATCGTGCTCAACCCGCGCTTGGGCGCCACGGGAAGGGCTGCCTTCAGTTCCATCAGGGAGGTCAGGGTCGTCGACCCGAACACCGTCCAGTTCATCCTCTCGGCGCCTCAGGCCAGCATTCAGGCGGTCGTCGGCGTCAACGCCGGCATCATCCCCAGGCACGCGTTTGCGGGCGTGGCCCCGGAAAACTACTGGACGCACGACGCCTTCAACAAGCGCAACCCGATCGGGACCGGCGCCTACAAGATGAAGGAGTACGTATCGGGCTCCTACGTCACTCTTGAGCGCAACCCTACCTACTTCGGGGGCGCACCGACGATCGATACGATTACCTTCAAGGTGCTCCCGGACGTCAACGCCCAGATGGCGCAGTTACTGGCCGGCGACCTGACGATCGTCTTCATCGATAACCCAGCCCTCGTGCGGGCCGTGCAGGGCCGGCCGACCATCGAGGTCAACACGCTGCCCCAGAACAACTTCTACTACATGGCGCCGAGCCACCGCAGTCCCTTGTTCCAGGACCGCAGGGTGCGCCAGGCCATCATGCACTCTTGGGACCGTCCCGCGATGATCAAAGGGTTCCTGGAAGGCTTTGCCACCCCGGCCAGCGGACCGATCACGCCGGTGCTCAGAAACTTCTTCAATCCCAACGTCAGGACGTACGACTTCGACCGCGCCAGGGCGCGCGCGCTCCTGGCCGAGGCCGGCTGGCGGCCGGGACCCGACGGCATCCTCGTCAAGGACGGGCAACGGTTCCGGTTCACCCTGCTCTACCCAACCGTGCAGTACTTCGAGCCGCTGGCCGCGCTGATCCAGCAGTACCTCCGCCCCATCGGCATCGAGGCCGTGCTGGAAGGGCGCGAGTTCAACGTGTTCATCCAGGGGATGCTCGCGCGGCGCTACGACGCGCTACTGGGCTGGTGGATCATGCCCGAGGACCCTGACTTCTTCAACTACGCTCATAGCAGCGCCGCCGACCGCGGGTTTAACCTCCCGATGTACGCCAACAAGGACGCGGACGTGTTGATGGAGGCCGGACGAAAGGCGACGTCGATTGCGGAACGGGAAAGAATCTACAGGCGGTTTCAGGAGCTCGTCGCCGAGGACCTGCCCTATCTGTACTTGTGGTGGCCGAACGAGATCCGTGCGTGGAACAAGCGGCTGACGGGGGTGCCGCCCATTCATCTGCGCGCCGCCTTCCAGTGGACGCACGAGTGGAAGTTGGAGTAGCGCGCATCGTGAAGTAGGGCACATCGATGGGGCGTTATCTGCTCCAGCGCGCCATGCAGGCGCTGGTGGTGCTCTTTGTCGTCTCCACCCTGACGTTCGTGATGGTCAACCTGGCCCCAGGGGGGCCGGCCATCATGATGACGATGGAGTCGACGCCGGACCAGCGGGAGGCGCTCCGCCAGCAATTGGGTCTCGATCAACCGCTGTTTGTCCGGTACGTGAAATGGACGGCATCGGCTCTCCGGGCCGATTTCGGTCGATCGTTTGGCGATAGACGCCGTGTCAACGAGGTGATCGCGGAGCGGTTGCCGCTTACGCTTCTCCTCGGGGGCACGGCGCTCGCCCTTTCCATCCTCATAGGGCTCCCTGCGGGTGTCATATCTGCTACCCGCAGGTACTCCCTTGCCGATCATGCGGTAACATTCTTCAGCTTCATCGGGGTCTCGATCCCGGCGTTCTGGTTTGCGATCCTCCTCATCCTGTTGTTTTCCGTGCGACTGGACCTGCTGCCGGCGTCTGGTCTAGCGACGGCCGGGGGAGCGTTCTCGCTAACCGACCGGCTGTCGCACCTGGTCCTGCCCGCGCTCGTGCTCGCGACGGCCACCCTGCCCAACCTGGTCCGCTTCATGCGCTCGGCGCTCATCGAGGAGATCGGGCAGGACTACGTCAGGACGGCGCGGGCGAAGGGCCTGAAAGGCAGCCGGGTCCTCTCCCACCACGCCATTCGGAACGCCCTGATCCCGGTCGTCACGGTGCTGGGGGTGTTGATCCCACGCCTGGTCGGCGGGGCGGTCATCACCGAGACCATCTTCGGCTGGCCCGGGATGGGACAACTCGCCGTGACGTCCACCATCGGGCGCGATTACCCTATGATTATGGCCATCACCGTGGTCGTGGCCATCGTCGTCGTGGTCGCGAATCTCATCGTCGATCTGACCTACGGGTGGCTGGATCCGCGCATCACCTATGGCTGAAGTGCAGCGCGAAACCGGTATGGACCTCGCCCCGCCGGCGGTCGTCCAGGCCGCGCCGGCGCACAGCCGAACCCTCTGGAGTATCGCCGCGCGCCGCCTGCGCCGCAACCCGCCCGCGCTGGTTGCCCTCGGCTTCCTCGTCTTCATCCACTTTGTCGCCATCATCGGCCCTCGGTTCTTGCCGATCGATCCGTTCACAACCGATCCCATCGGCTCGCTCCGGACCGGCAGCCTCATACACCCGCTCGGCACAGACGAGATCGGTCGCGACGTATTGGCGCGGCTGGTCCTGGGCTCGCGGGTCTCGCTCGCCGTCGGATCCATCGCCATGGTGATCTCAGTCGTGGCCGGCGTCTCCATTGGTTCGCTCAGCGGATATTTTGGGCGCTGGGTCGATGTGGTGCTGATGCGATTCACCGACGCGATGATGGCCCTTCCCACCCTGTTCGTGATCATGGCCGCCCTGGCCGTGTTCGGCGGTGGCCCAACGACCGCGACGATCGTCATCGGCCTGACCGCGTGGATGCCGGTCGCGCGCGTCGTGCGCGGTGAGTATCTGCGCTGGAGGGTGACAGAGTTCGTGGACGCCGCACGCGCGATCGGGAGCAGCGACCTGCGCATCATGCTGCGGCACATCCTTCCTCAAGTTATGCCCTCGATCATCGTCGCAGCGACGCTCAACGTGGCGTTCGCGATCCTGACCGAGTCGGCCATCTCGTACCTGGGCCTCGGTATCCGACCGCCGCTGCCGTCGTGGGGCAACATGCTGCAGAACGCCCAGATCTACATCTGGTCTGCGCCGAATCTGGCGCTCTATCCCGGCGCGCTCATCCTGGCTACCGTCCTCGCATACAACTTCCTCGGCGATGGCCTGCGCGATGCGCTCGATCCACGGTTGAAGCTGTAGTCCCCGTACGGAGTTGACTCCCTGAAAGGAGGCCTTCCATGGCCGCGATCAGCACGTGGCGCAACGCCACCGACGAGGAACGCCTGCTGGAGGAGGTCTCGCTGGACGAGCCGTGGGCGCTCGTCGACACTTACGCCGGCCTCGTCCGCGAGTCCGGCACGAAGCAGGAGCGGCGGGCGTTCGACTATCTCAGCAAGCGTCTGAAGAAACTGGGTGTCCCCCACACGATCCACACGCCCGCGCTGCTGATCAGCGTGCCGCGGAAGGCGCGGCTAGAAGTGCTCACTCCCGAGCGCCGGATGCTGACCGCAAAGACGCCGGCGATGTCGCTCTCAACCGGCGGCCGGTGGAAGTGGGGCGAGATTGTCCACGCGGGGACCAAGCAGATGGCCGACATCCGCGAGTTGTTCGAGGGCGCCGGCACAACCGGGGTCGACGTCAGTGGGAAGATCGTCCTCACCGAGGGCTATGCATCCCCCGGCAAGGTGGCCGACTTCATCAAACAGGGCGCGATCGGGGCGATCTTCATCAGCCCGGGCGAGCGTATCCATGAGGGCATCTGCACGACGATCTGGGGGTCGCCGGATCTCGATTCGTGGGAGCGCAAGCCGACCATTCCTGTTGTGTCGGTGAACAAGACCGAAGGCGCATGGCTGCGATTGCTCGCCCAGCAGGGGCGTGTGCGCGGTCGCCTGTCAACAAAACTGGATGAGGGCTGGGTGCCCTGCCCGATCTGCGTTGCCGAGATTCCCGGCAACGTCGCGCCCGATGAGTTCGTCTTGGTGCACGGGCACGTGGACGGCTGGCACCAGGGCATCGGCGACAACGCGACCGGAGACGCCACCATGCTCGAGATGGCGCGTGTGCTCTGGAAACATCGCGACCGCCTGGCGCGGACCGTCCGGATTGCCTGGTGGCCGGGCCACTCGCAGGGACGCTACGCCGGATCGGTGTGGTATGCGGACGCGTTTGGACTCGACATCGACGCGAACTGCGCGGCTCACATCAACTGCGACTCGCCCGGCTGCCGCTGGGCCACGGTCTACGAAGACGTGTTCTGGATGAGTGAAGCCGAAGGGATCGGCAAGGCCGTCATTCGCGACGTCACGGGGCAGGAGGCCGCCGGCGGCCGGCCGCTGCGCGCGGGAGATTGCTCATTCTCCAACATCGGCGTGTCGACATTCTACATGCTGTCGTCTACCATGCCCAAGCGGCTGCTGAAAGAAAAGGGGTACTACCCTGTTGGGGGATGCGGTGCGAACATCGCCTGGCACACAGAGGACGACACGCTGGAGATCGCCGACCGCGACAATCTCCTGCGTGACATGAAGGTCTACGTCGTCGCGGCGTACCGCACGGCGAACGCGACGCTGCATCCCCTCGATTTCACGGCGCTGGCCGAAGAGATCGGGCGCACCCTGGAGGCCTATCAGGACGCGACCGAAGGCGAGTTCGATCTCAGCGCGCAGATCGCCGAGGCCCGTTCGCTCGGGTCGGATCTCGAGCGCTGGTATCTCGATCGGGCCGCGCTCCTGGGCCGGCCGGCATCTGATCCCTCCGTGCGCGCCGCCAACGACACACTACGCCGCTTGTCACGAATCCTGGTCCGCATCAACTACAGTCGCGCAGGACGCTTTCGCCACGATCCGGCCGTAGACGTTCCCCCGCTTCCAGATCTGGCGCCCACGAAGACGTGGAAGAATCACGAGCCCGGCAGCGACGTTTATCACGTCACGCTGACGCATCTCGTGCGGGGGCGCAACCGCGTGGCCGCGGCGCTGCGCGATGCGCGCGCCCTGCTTGCTGAATGAAGGCCGTCGTCATCAGGCGGCACGGCGGCCCTGAGGTCCTGAATCTCGAGGACGTCCCAACCCCCCCACCCGGAGCGGGCGAGGTCTTGCTGCGTGTTCGCGCCTGCGCCCTCAACAACATGGACATCTGGGCGCGCTCGGGCCCGCCGGGAGGGCGACCGGTGTTTCCCTGGCGCGAACGGGCTTTTCCAATGACGACCGGCGGCGATGTGGCGGGCGTGGTCGAAGCGCTCGGCGCCGGGGTGAATGGCTGGACGCCGGGCGATCGCGCAGTTGTGAATCCCATTCTCTCGTGTGGCCAGTGCGAGTTCTGCCTGGCCGGCGAGCAGACGATGTGCCTGCGCTATCAGATCTTTGGCGAGCACACGCCCGGCGGGCTCGCAGAGTTCGTTGTCGCCCCGGTACAAAACCTGCTGCGCGTCCCCGATCGCGTCGCGTTCGAGAAAGCCGCCGTGCCCGCAGCATACTGCACGGCGTGGCGAATGATCGTGACCGCGGGCGGACTCCGCGCGGGCGAAGACGTGCTGGTCACCGGCGCATCCGGCGGGGTTGGCACCGCTGCGATCTTGATCGCGCGGATGGCCGGTGCTCGGCGCATCGTCGCCGTAGTCGGTGGGCCGGAAAAGGCGCGCAAGGCCGAGGCCGCGGGGGCCGTTGCCATCGATCACCGCACGCATCCCGCTTTCAGCGAGCGTGTGCTCGAGGCCACCGACGGCGCGGGCGTGCACCTGGCGGCCGATCCCGTCGGCGCGCCGACGTGGCGGGAAGTCATCCGCAGCCTGCGGCGGGGCGGACGCATGACGATCTGCGGGGCTTCCGGCGGCGAGCGGCCGGAGTTTGACATTCGCGAAGTGTACCAGCGTCACCGCCGCATCATCGGGGCTCCGATGGGAAATGTCGGCGACTTGCGATCGGTCATGCACGCCATCTTCTCGGGGGCAATCGATCCGATTATTCACGCGGTGCTTCCGCTGGCCGAGATTCGCGAAGCGCACCGCCTGATGGCGGCGCGGGAGCATTTCGGGAAGGTCGTCATGGTGCCGTAGAATTCTGTATCGACTGTACGCGGGTTGACAATCCCGGTATCATCCTAGACGATAAGGATGTCTTCAATGCCGAAAGCCAACACGATCGCCGAGATCGAGATCAAACTCTTCGACCGTCCCCGGACATTCCCGTTCCGCGGCCGGTCACTCCGCGCGTTGACGGCGGCGCTGCGGCGAGAAGCGGACCGCGGCAGTCACACCGGCGGGTCGGCGCTGGGGCGCATCGCGTCGATGCTCGATGCCCTCGCTAAAGAGGGGTGGCGCTACGCGACCTTCAAGGGCGAGGTCCTCACCCTGGTGCACTCCCAGCCCAGAGGTCGCGCGCAGATTGAAGCGTTTCTCACCGACCGATTCGGCGCCGATCTCCTTGATCGCATCACCGTCCGCGAGCGTGCGAATGGACCGACGCCCCGCCCTCCGCGCTTGCCCAAGGCCGACGACGAGTTCAGCCGTGAGCTGCGCAGGCTGATCGGCGCCGAGAACCACAAGAAAGATCTCTACCTTGGGCATCCACAGGAAGAGCTGGCCGAATTGCTGCTGGACATGAGCTTCCTGGCGCAGGAAGCCATGGACAATCCCGAAGTCACCCGTCTCATCGATCGCCTGCGCGCCGAGCACGAGGACGACACGCAATACCGCGACCTCCACAGCCGGTACCTCTCACTGACCGAGCGCACCGGCATGGGACATCCCGCGGCCGAGGAAGCCTACTGGGATTTGTTTTCGTACACGTCCCACAAACTTGCGCGGCTCGTTCCGGCCCTGCGGGGATTTCTCGAGAAGCGCGGTTTCAATGATCTCTGCGAGCACGAGGCCACGGCTTTTCTGACCGCGGCCCTCTCCCTCGCGCTGTCAACGATCGAAGCCGACGACCACTAGCTCCACAACGACGCCCCGCGGGATTTCTACCCGGACGGTTTGAACGTCCGCACGATCTCCCCGCCGATCACCTGCAGCGCGGCCGCGATCGGCACTGCCAGCAGCGCCCCGATGATCCCCATCAGGTTGGCGCCGATCATGATCGCCACGAGCGTCAGCAGCGGTGACAGGCCGACAGCCTGCTTCATCACCCGCGGCACGAGGAAATTCCCCTCGGCCTGTTGGATGAACGTGAAGAACACGATCACCGCCAGCAGGCGCCACGTGGGTCCGAAGAGCGCAACGAGCACGGCGGGAATCGCGCCCAGCACCGGTCCGATCAGCGGAACGAGCTCGGTGACCCCGGCGGCGACCCCGAGCAGAAACGGATACGGCAGGCCCAGCGCCCAGGTCCCCAGGCCCGCCAGCAGGCCGATGATCAGGCCGAGAAAGAGCTGGCCGCGGAGCCAGCCCCCGAACTTTTGGCCGACGTGCTGCAGGACGGTCTCGACCTGGCGGTGATGTCTGCGCGGGAACAGGTCCATGAACCCTTCTTTGATCGCCGGCCCCTCCAGCAGCATGTAGAAACTGAGGATCAGCACTGTAACTATCGATACGACGCCACCGAAGACGCGAAACGCGACGCCCGTGGCCGTGCCCACGTACGAGCCCAGCCGGCTGACCTCCTGAGGGAGCCGATCCAGGATCGCGGTCAGGTCGGGCAGCCAGGCGTAGCGCTGCTGCAGACTCACCAGCGTCTCGCGCAGGGTCCTGTAGAGTTCGGGGGCCCGCTCGAGCACCTCTCGGGACTCCGTGACCAGCGGCGTGATTAAGATGCTGCCGATCAGGCTCAGCACAATGAGGAGGCCCACGTAGACCAGAATGATCGCGCCCGTGCGGGGAACGCGCCACCGGCGCCTGGTCCATGTGCGGCGCTCGAACGCCTCGACGACGGGGCTCAGCCCGGTCGACAGTATGGCGGCAATCAACACAAGCAGCAGGATCTCGCCCACCATCACGATCACGCGGGCGATGCTGAGGACGACCAGGATCGTCAGGATGACGACGGTTGTTGTTACGATCAACTCAGAACGTGAGGCCAGCCTGCTCACCTCCCGAGTGGGGAGCCTTCACGCTCGCCACGACGTGCTTGCCCTGGCGGCCGGAGGGGCTTTCGGCGCCAAAGACCGATCCCCTGTACCTCTGCTCGACGCCTTGACGTCCTCGGCGATGTCTCTCTAGAATGAAGTGCATCTCGCAG
>JBQTJP010000003.1:0-22190 GCA_052386995.1 Armatimonadota bacterium | reverse complement strand
GCGGCGTGACCTACGCCGTCGACGGGCAGATGCAGCGCCTGGGTGAAGAGATTTTTCTCTTCGCCCCAAGCACCGTGGCGGTGAACGCCGAGAGCATCCACGACGGCCGGGAACTCTTCCCCTTGTCCTGATCCAGTCCGCCAGGTGACCGGCCCGCTCGTCGCACCTCCCGCGCTGTCCGGCGGCATGAAGACCGTGTGGCTGGAAGACGGTGTCGTCCGCCTTGTGGATCAGACCCGCCTGCCCGAGGAGTCCCTGGTCGTCACGTGCCGGACCCCTGAGGACCTCTATGAGGCCATCCGCGCGATGCGCGTCCGCGGCGCGCCGGCGATCGGCGTGGCCGCCGCCTACGGGATTGCTCTGGCCGCCGCGCAGGCACGGCGGGACTCTGCAGAGGCAGCCCTCGCGGCAGTGGAGGCCGCCGCGGCGCGGCTCGCGGAAGCCCGGCCCACGGCCGTCAACCTGCGCTGGGCCGTGGCGCGTATGCTGGAGGTCGCGCGCCGCACCGATGATCCTGCCAATCGCGCTGAGCGCCTGCGCGCGGAAGCCGACGCCATCGCCGCCGAGGACGTGGCCGCGAACCAGGCCATCGGCCGGTGGGGCGCCGAGCAGATCAGGCCGGGCGAGCGGATCATGACGTACTGTCACACCGGGGGGCTGGCGACGGCCGGTTTTGGCACGGCGTTTGGGATCCTGCGCGCCGCGCATGAGGCCGGCAAGGGCATTTCTGTGCTGGCGTGCGAGACCCGACCCGTGATGCAGGGGGCCCGGTTGACCGCCTGGGAGTTGCGCGAACACGGCATCCCGGCCACATTGATTACCGACAACGCCGCCGGCGCGCTGATGGCGCGGGGCGAGGTTGATCGCGTGATCGTCGGTGCCGACCGCATCGCGGCCAACGGTGACGTCGCCAATAAGATCGGCACGTACACCCTGGCGGTGCTGGCCGGCGCGCACGATCTGCCCTTCATGGTGGCCGCGCCGACCTCGACGATCGACCTGGCTACCCCGACCGGGGAGGCCATCCCCATCGAAGAGCGCGCCGCGGACGAAGTGACCCATGCGGGAGGCCGGCGGATCGCACCACAGGGGATCACCGCGCGCAACCCGGCGTTCGACGTCACCCCCCACCGTCTGATCACCGCGATCGTGACCGAGACCGGGGTTACCACCCCGCCATATTCGCAGAGCCTCGCCGCTCTCGTTGCGGCGGCGAGGAAGCGTTCATGAGCACCCGGCCGGCGCACCGCCATCTGGTGCTCGCGGCGCTGGCTCTGGGGTGGGTCGCCGCCGTCGTGCAGAGCATCACGTATCGGGACGCGCTCTGGTTCCGCTATTACGTGGTCAACCTCGTGTGGCTGCAGTATTTGTTCCTCGCGCTGGCCATCTTCGGCGGCGTCATTTTGCTGCTCGGCGTCCTGCAGGCGCGCCCCCGGCCGTTGGGCTGGAGCGTGCCGCCGCTGGTGAGCCTCATCATTCCGGCCAAAAACGAGGTGCGCGTGATCGAGGGCGCCGTCCGCTCGGCCTGCGCGCAGACCTACGAGGGCGGCGTCGAGGTGATCGCGGTCGACGACGGATCAACCGATGGTACGCGCGAACTGCTCGACCGCCTGGCGGCTGAGCTCCCGCTCCGCGTCGTCTCCACACCGCCCGGGAGCTTTGGCAAGGCGGAGGCCCTCCGGGCTGGCGTGGCCGCCAGCCGAGGCGCGCTCCTCGCGGTCTTCGACGCCGACGCCCGATTTGCACCAGACGTCGTCGGCCGGATGACGGCGCATCTGGCGGATCCCTCTGTCGGCGCCGCGCAGGGCCGCCGCCTCGTGTACAACGCGCAGCGCAACGCCCTGACGCGCTTCCAGGAAGACGAGTATCGCGTGTTCCAGACGCTGCTGCAGCGGGCGCGCCAGGTCGTGGGCGGCTTCGTGTGCCTGGCCGGTAACGGCCTCATCGTCAAGCGAGCGGCTTTGGACGCGGTGGGCGGGTGGAACACGGAGGCGCTCACCGAGGACATCGACCTGACCGTGCGCCTGCACCTCGGCGGCTGGGACGTCCGCTACTGCTACGAAGCGGAAGTCTATGAAGAAGGAGTGGTGACGCTCCGCGATTTGATCCGGCAGCGAGAGCGCTGGTTCGAAGGGGCGCTGCTGTGTCTGGGTGAGTACCTGCCGCGGATGCTGCAGGGCCGTATCTCCCTGCTCCGCCGGATCGACATGCTGTTCTTCCTCGCCGGCTCGCTGTTGAGCACGCTCGCGGTGCTGACCGGATATCTCTACGCGCTGATCGGCGTCGTGTATGAAGCCGTCGTCTACGTGGGGCTGCCTTCCGGCGTGATGGCGGCGGCATCGGCGTTCCTGACCCTGGGGCTGCTGATGGCGATGAGCGCGGAGGTGGGGCCGCATCCGCTGCGCCTGGCGGGCGTGCTGGCCCGGTGGACGGTCTTCTCGTTCCACACGATCGTGATCGTGCCGCTGGCAATCCGGCGTTATGTCGTTGGGGCGATCACGGGCGTCCGCGACTGGCGCAAGACGACCCACGAAGGCCCCGCCACAGTGCCCGCTCAGGACAGCCGCGCGTAGACCTCTCGGAGACGACTCCCGACACTCTCCAGGGAGTGCGCCGCGGCGAAGCGGCGGGCCTGATCGCCCAGTCGCGCGCGCAGGTCAGGCTCATCGACTAGCCGCTGAAGCTGGCGGCCGAACTCGTCGGCATCGTCGGCCATCAAGCAATTCTCATCGTCGACGAAGCGGCCCGTGAAGCACTCCGCGTCCCGCAGCACGAGCGGCCGGGCAGCGGCCGCGGCCTCCAGCACCGCGATCCCTTCATTCTCGACCGCGCTTGGGAAGAAGAAGATATCGCCGGCCGCATAGGCTTCGGTGACATTCTCGATGTACCCCGGGAACCGCACATTGGGCGGGGCGCCTTTGATGACGCGGCGCGTGCGCGGCTTCGCCGCCCCGTGCACGCGACCGAACCACACAAAGGTCACCTCCGGCAGCCGGCGAGCGACCTCGCAGAAGAGGTCCACACCCTTGCGCAGCAGCACGATCCCCACCGCGAAGATGACCACTCCGCGCAACAGGTGGCGGCCCCGTCCCATCGTCCGGGCGCGCTGGAGTGACTGAAAGCGCCCGAGGTCGACCCCATTGCTGACGACCTCGATCGGCCGCGTGACCCCGTCGCGCTGAAGAACGCTCCTTGCGTATGGGGTCGGCGTGATCAAGACGTCGGCCTTATTGTAGAAGTACGTCAACATGCGACCGACATACGGGGCAATGGAATCGCTCATCACAAATGAGTTCGCGAAGTCGTCTGCGGTCGTGTGGGCATGGATGATGACCGGACGGCGCCCGCTGTATTTTTCGGCGAGATACAGGGAGCGGGGACCGATGCGATGCAGATGCAGGATGTCGAACGAGTCGGACGGATCGCCGGTGACACCGATGCCCGCGGCCTTCAGCGCCCGGCGCTGATTCTCATACGCCTGGCGGATCCCGCCGCTGAACACGCTGGGTTCGCTCAGTTCGAGGTACAGACAGACCTTCACGAGGCTCCCCCGGCTGCTCCTCGTCGGCAAACGTTGGGTTCGCGTGATCCCGTCGGTCCCGGTCGGTGGTCCTGAGTTCGCCGTGTTGCAAATAAGACCCTGCCAGTTTGATGAGCTTCGCTGGATAATGGTTGAGTCCGATTCTGACTCGTGCTACACTACCGCCACGTTTGGCGATAACGGGGACGGTGCAGCACGCCGCGTCGGAGCGAGTCGGGTGACCTGGTGGAAGCCCGGCGGCGCAGGGGCTGCGATCCATCACCCCTGAGCCGCGGGCCGAAGACGCGCGCGTTCTAAGCCCGCCGGATGCTTCCCCGAGATCGGGAGCCGAGAGTGCCGGGAGCGGATTCATGCCGCGCCCGGACTTGGGGTGGTACCGCGGGTGCATCCCGTCCCTTGTAGGACGGGATGCTTGTCTTATGGGAGGAGTACTGGGCCGATGGGTCGGTTTGCCCCTGTCGCAACCAAAACAGACTTTCCCGCGGTCGAGCGTCAGATCCAGGCGTGGTGGCGCGAGCGGGGCACGCTCGAGCAGTATCTTCGCCGGAACGAGCGGTTACCCCACAGATTCTCGTTCCTCGATGGGCCGATCACCGCCAACAACGCCATGGGCATCCACCACGCCTGGGGCCGGACCTACAAAGATCTGTTTTGTCGCTACAAGACCATGCGTGGATTCCGGCAGCGCTACCAAAACGGCTTCGATGGCCAGGGGCTCTGGGTAGAAGTCGAGGTCGAGCGCGAGCTGGGCTTCAAGAACAAGCGCGATATCGAAGTCTACGGGATTGCGGCGTTTGTCGAGCAGTGCAAGGCTCGCGTCATGCGGTTCGCCGACCGCATCACGCAGCAGTCCCTGCGCCTGGGCCAGTGGATGGAGTGGGACAACTCGTACCACACGCTCTCGGATGAGAACAACTACATGGTCTGGCACTTTCTGCGGCGCTGCTGGGAGCGCGGCATGATCTACAAGGGGCACGACTCGATGCCCTGGTGCCCGCGCTGCGGCACCGGCATCTCCGAGCAGGAGATCGTCACGGAAGGGTACCGCGAGGTCACGCATCCCGGCCTGACCGTGCGCCTGCCGATGATCGATGAGCCCGGGCGGTCCCTCCTGGTGTGGACCACCACGCCGTGGACGCTGACGAGCAACGTCGCCGCGGCGGTGCATCCGGAGTTGACGTACGTCCGGGTGCGCCAGGGGAACGAGGAAGTGTACCTGGGCGAGGGCCGGCTGGAGATGCTGAAGGGGCCGCACACCATCGTTGAGTCGCTGGCCGGGAGTGCGCTCGTCGGCCGTCGCTACCGCGGACCATTCGACGATCTTCCGGCGCAGGCCGGGGTCGAGCATCGTGTCATCCCGTGGAAAGACGTCAGCGCCGAGGAAGGCACCGGCATCGTGCACATCGCCCCGGGCGCCGGCGCCGAAGACTTCGCGCTGGGCAAAGAGTTTGGCCTCCCGGTGCTCGCGCCGCTGGACGAGTTCGGGGTGTTCGTCGGTGGCTTGGGGGAGTTTGAGGGCAAATCGGTCACCGAGGTCGCACAGCCCATTGAAGCGCGCCTGGCCGAGCGCGGGTTGCTGTACCGCTCCGAGCCCTACACCCACCGCTATCCCGTGTGCTGGCGCTGCGGCACCGAGCTCGTCTTTCGGGTGGTCGACGAATGGTTCATCGCCATGGATTCGATCCGCCAGGCGATGATGGATGTGACGCGGCAAATCCGCTGGATCCCGGAGTTCGGCCTGGACCGGGAGATCGACTGGCTGCGGAACATGCACGACTGGATGATCAGCAAGAAGCGGTACTACGGTCTGGCGCTGCCGATCTACGAGTGCGCGGCGTGCGGGTCGTTCGAGGTCATCGGCTCGAAGGAAGAGCTCAAGGCCCGGGCAGTGGCGGGATGGGACACGTTCGAAGGCCAGGCGCCGCACCGCCCGTGGGTCGACGCGGTGAAAATCAAGTGCGCGAAGTGCGGCGAGATCGTCTCACGGGTCGCCGATATCGGCAACCCCTGGCTCGATGCGGGGATTGTGCCGTTCTCCACGCTGGTCGATCCTGCGACCGGCAAGGTCTCCTACACCGACGACCAGCGGTACTGGCGGGAGTGGTTCCCCGCGGACTTCATCACCGAAGCGTTCCCGGGCCAGTACCGCAACTGGTTCTACTCGATGTTGGTGATGAGCACCGTTCTGGAGAATCGGGCGCCGTTCAACGTCTGCCTCGGGCACGCGACGGTCTTCGGGGAAGACGGGCGCGAGATGCACAAATCCTGGGGAAATGCGATCGAGTTCGACGAGGGAGCCGAGCGGATCGGCGCCGATGTCATCCGTTGGGTCTACGCCACGCAGAATCCGGCGGCAAACGTCAACTTCGGCTACGGTCCGACAGATGATGTCCGCCGGCGGTTCGTCCTGCCGTGGTGGAATGTCTATGCCTTCTTCGTGACCTATGCCGGTCTGGAATCGCTCGACTTCGGCGCCCTGGCCGCGTTGCCGCCGCCGCTCCGGCTGCTGGACCGATGGATCCTCTCCCGCCTCGCCGGCCTGGTGACGACGATCCGCGAGCGGCTGGACGACTTCGATCCCGCCGGCGCGAGCCGCCCGGCCGAGGCGTTCATCGACGATCTGTCGACGTGGTACGTCCGCCGCAGCCGGCGGCGCTTCTGGAAGAGCGGGGACGATGCCGACAAGCGCGCGGCGTACTACACGCTCTACGAAGCTCTGCGGACACTCGCGCAGGCGCTGGCACCCTTCGTGCCGTTCCTGACGGAGGCGATGTACCAGAACCTCGTCCGCGTCGTCGAGCCGGAGGCGCCTGAGAGTGTGCACCTCTGCGACTATCCGGATCCCGCGACAGCGGCCGGCCGCTTGGATCCAGAGCTCGAAGCGGCCATGGACACCGTGCGAACACTGGCCAGTCTTGGACGGGCCGCGCGGAGCGCCGCGAAGGTCCGCGTGCGGCAGCCGTTGCCGGCGGTGCTGGTGGTGACACCTAGCCGGCGGCTGCGCGATGAACCGGAGCTCGTGGACCTGCTCGCCGACGAGCTGAACGTCAAGCAGGTCCGCTTCGTGGATGACGCGTCGGCCTATGTCCGCTACGAAGCAAAGCCGAGGTTCGACCGCCTTGGGCCGAAGTATGGGGGCCGCGTCCAGGCCATCGCCGCGGCGGTGCGGGCTCTTCCGGCGGACCAGGTCGCGGCGGCGGTCGCGTCGGGCACCGGAGTCGACGTCGTCCCCGGCGGGGAGACGATCAGGGTAGAGCCGGACGAGATCGAGATGCGGCTCCACACGGCCTCCGGCTACGCGGCAGAGGGGTCTGGCGGGAACCTGGCCATCCTGGAGACCGCGGTGGACGAAAGCCTTGCCCGGGAAGGGCGGGCGCGGGAGCTGGTCCACCACATCCAGCAACTCCGCAAGGAGCGGGGGCTGGACGTCAGCGACAGGATCATCCTCTATGTTGATGGCCCCGACGGCCTGACTGACCTTCTCGAGGCACACCGGGGGTACGTACTGGCGGAGACCCTGGCGACCGAGATCCGGCCTGGGGCGGCCGCCCTGCCCCATGCCCGGGAGGTCGCCCTCGACGGGCTGCCGGCCCGGGTGGCTCTTGTAAAGAGTCCGTAAGCCCGACTCTTGCCAGGGGGAGGGCGGTCGAGTAAGATATGCAGGATTCTGAAGCCCCCAGCGCCTCTTGAGGGAGGAATCGCACAATGGCCAGCAAGACCGCGACCCGCTCCCGCAGCAACAGGCGGCGGGTCGCCAAAACTCTTCCCCATCGAGTCCGACGGGGGAAGAACACACGTTCGGGCCGGACACTGCGGGTCAAGGCCGCCAGCGGAGCCATGCGGGCCAAGACCGCGCTGACCCGCCGGCCGGCGGCACCGGCTCCACGGACCGCTCGAAAACCGCTCGGTAAGCGCGAGCTGGCCGAGTTCCGCCGCATCCTTCAGTCTGAGCGCGACCGCCTCGCCGAGGAGCTGGAGGCGATCGAAGAGCACCTGCCCGAGGTCGAGCAGGTGAGCGTTGAAGCCGGCGGGGGATACGACGAGGACCTCGCCGACGTTGCCAGCGACACCTTCGAGCGCGAGAAAGGATTCGCGATCGAGAACAGCGTCCAGGAGCTGCTCGAACAGGTCGAGGAAGCGCTGGAGCGGATGAAGGACGGGACGTACGGGACATGCGAAGTCTGCGGTCAGCAGATCCATCCGGACCGGCTGCGGGCGCTTCCGTATGCGCGGCTGTGCATCAATTGCAAGGCGCGCGAAGAGCAGGCGATTCCTCGATAACGTCGTCGCGTCCGTCGACGCCTGGCGCGCCGCGGCGGCTCTGGATCAGAGTCGCCGGGACGGCGCTGCTCGTGTCCGCCGCGGATCAAGCCGTCAAGGCGATGGTCGTCGCGGCCATCCCCGCGTCCACCAGCATTCCGATCATTCCGGGGATCTTCAGCCTGACGCTTGTGCAGAACACCGGGGTCGCCTTTGGGCTGCTCGCCGGCGCATCCCCGCTGGTTACGGCCCTGGCTGCCTTGACCCTGGTCTTTCTGCTCTTCTACAATAAGGGCCGCCAGATCGCAACCGGGGCGGCATGGCCGGGCATCGCGGCAATGACCGGCGGCGCCGCGGGCAACCTGATCGATCGTGTCCGACTCGGCTACGTCGTCGATTACCTCGACGTGCACATCTGGCCGGTCTTCAACCTCGCGGATGTCGCGATCGTGCTGGGTGCCGTCGCCCTGATCATCTCCTTCTCACGAGAAGGACAGCAGGCGTCTCGGAGGTGAGGTATGCGGCCCGTCCTCTATGATCTGTGGGGCATCCCAATCTCCTCGTTCGGGGTCTTCCTGCTGATCGCGTTTTTCGCATCGGTGGCGCTCGCGCGCCGCACGGTACACGCACGCCTCGGCGCCGACCCGAACTGGACGCTCGATCTCTGCCTCTACGCGATCATCGCCGGCATTGTCGGCGGGCGGATCGGCTTCATTCTGGCCAATCTCGGTCAGTTCGTGCAGGACCCCACCAAGATGGTGACGATCTGGAGGGATGGCGGCCTGGTGTTTTACGGCGCGCTGGTGGGCGGGCTTCTGCTCATCAGGTGGTACGCAAAGAGCGCAAAGGTCTTGTTCGGAGCGCTGCTGGACGCGCTGGCGGCCCCGATGATCCTGGGCTATGGGATCGCAATGATTGGCGCATTGCTGCACGGCCTCCTCGCCGGCAAGGCGACGGGCGTGCCGTGGGGGATCGAGCTCTTCCTGGAGCGCCGGCATCCGACGCAGCTGTATCTGGCGCTGGCGGCGGCGGGCATCCTTCTGATCCTGCGCGCGCAGCGCGAGCAGCAGCTCGCCCCAGGGACTCTGTTCGCGCTGGCCGTCTTTCTGCAAAGCGTCTCCCGCTTCGTGGTGGACTTCTTCATCGATGCCCCGGCCGTGGTAGGACCGCTGACGCTGGGGCAGCTCGCCAGCGGCACCGCGGCACTCATCTCCCTTGGATTCCTGACCTCGCTTTCGCGCCGGACGCCGCTTCCCGAGCCTGACGCGGCAGCCGAAGTTCCTGCCTAGCGCATACCACAGGTTTGTGGTCGAGGGGCCGGATGAAGGCCGGCGTCTCGACGCCTATCTGGCCGCGCGGCTGCCCGAGCTCTCGCGCACGCGTTTGCAGGGCCTGATCGCGGCCGGCCACGTGGTGCTCGGGGGACGCCCGGTACGGCCGGCGGGAGGCAGCCGCACCGCGCGCGTGCGGCCGTCCGACCGATTGCGTGCCGGCGATCACCTGGATATCGAGATCCCGCCACTGCCTGCGGCCTCCGCGGCGCTCCAGCCCGAGGCGATCCCGTTGACGGTGGTCTATGAAGATGACGCCCTGCTCGTCGTCGACAAGCCGGCAGGCATGACAGTCCATCCCGGCGCCGGACGGACGTCGGGCACGCTCGTACACGCCGTGCTCGCGCATTGCCCCGATCTGCCGCGGATCGGCGGCGCAGATCGTCCGGGGATCGTCCACCGGCTGGACAAAGACACCTCGGGACTCCTGGTTGTGGCCAAGACTGAAGTGGCGGGGCGCGGCCTGCAGGCGCAGATCCAGTCCAGGCGCGCTCGCCGCGAATATCTGGCTCTGGTCCACGGCCGTCTTCGGCGGCCCTCGGGGGTGATCGACGCGCCCATCGGTCGAGATCCCCGGCACCGTACCCGCATGGCTGTGGTAGCCTCCGGCCGGCACGCGGTCACCCACTACCGCGTTGCCGAGACCTTTGAAGACGCGACGCTGCTCGAAGTACGCCTCGACACGGGCCGCACCCACCAGATCCGCGTCCACCTCGCTCATCTGGGCCATCCGGTCGTCGCCGATCCGGTCTACGGGCGCCGGCCGAATCCGTGGGGGATGCGACGGCAGGCCCTCCACGCGCGCACGCTCGCATTCACGCACCCGATCTCAGGCGCGGCCTTGACGTTTCGCGCTCCGCTCCCCGCCGACTTCGAGGAAGTGCTTCGGGCGCTGCGCGCCGCGCCCGAGCGCGGCCGGCCGGCAACGGGGGGCGTGCGCACAGGTCGAGCGGGCAGGCGATGAACAGCGCCGGGGGACCGCTTCCAAGGCGGGAAAAGGCCCGCGTGATGGAGGCAGACGACGTGCGCCGAGCCCTGGTCCGGATGGCGCACGAGATCCTCGAACGCCACAAGGTTCCGGAGCGGCTGGTGATGGTCGGCATTCGCACGCGGGGCGCGCATCTGGCATCGCGTCTCGCCGCGGCGATTGGGAAGATCGAATCACAGCGGCCGCCGGCGGGCGTGCTCGACGTCACGCCCTACCGCGATGATCGCCCGACCGTGCATCGGGAGCGCGGAGCTTCTGGCCGCCCGGTCGCAGAAACGGTCGCGGCCGCATTTCCCGTCGAGGGGCGGGACATCGTGCTCGTCGACGACGTGATTTACACGGGGCGGACCGCCCGCGCGGCGATGGACGCGCTGATCGATCTGGGCCGGCCCGCGACCGTGCAGCTGGCGGTGCTCATTGACCGCGGCCATCGCGAGCTCCCCATTCGCCCAGACTACGTAGGCAAGAACGTGCCGACCAGCGGACGCGAGCACGTGGCCGTGCGGCTCGCTGAGACAGACGGCCGTGACGAAGTCGTCATCGAGGAGCCTGCGTAGCTCACTGTGGTCTTGACAGAATCCCGCGCGCGCGTAGACTGTGACCTAATATCCCGCTGAAGGGGCCGCGACGCCCTCACCGTCTGTCGGTGCGGGCGTCGTCGACTTTTTGGCACTCATCTTTCCACGGTCCGGGGAGGATCGCCATGGCAGAAGATCCCGACGACCCGATGCGCCTCTGGACAGGCACCTGGTCGCCCCCAAAGGCAAAGGCGGCGCGGCCCGCGCCCAAGATCGAGAAGACCGAAGAACCCCCTTCCATGCCGGAGGAAGACGCCAAGTCCGGCTGAGGGGGTCTATCCACGCTTCACCGCCCGCGCCTGGCCGTGGGCCGGCAACCCTGGCGCGACGTTGATCGTCCGTTCGTTTGTGTACACGACCTGACCGGGTCGGCCGCCGTGGACCCTGCGGACAAATCGGCGGGGCGTGACATCCACCGGGACTTTCGTAGCGCCGCGGCCGGTACTGTAATGGGCGGCAATGCGCGCCGCCGTCTCGATCGCGGCCTCCGTCGCCTTGCCGGCCTCCGCGGACAGAATCACGTGCGCCCCGGGCATGCCGCGCGCGTGGAGCCACAGATCGTTGGGGCGGGAGTCTTCGAAGGTCAGATGGTCATTCTCGCGGGCGCTCCTGCCTACCCGCACGCGGTAACCCCCCGCCAGGTCGAACGTCCGGCCGGCTGAAGCCGCCCGTGGCCGCAGGCTCTGCTCGGCGCGCCGGCGCAGGCCGGCGGCGATCAGGTCCTGCTCGACCTCCCACAGGTCGTCGGCATCGTCGGCTTGCGCAATCGCCGTCGCAACGTTCTCGAGAAAGGCGCGTTCCGCCTCGAGCTCGGACTGACGCCGCGGCAGCCGGCGGCGCGCGGCAGTCGCCCGCGCATATCGGCGAAAGTAAGCCTGCGCATTCTCCACCGCTGAGCGCGACGGATCGAGCGGAATCGAAACCGGAGTTCCATCGAAACCCGGCACGTCAACGGTCTGGGCGCCGGGCGCCACCTGGTTGAGGTAGGCCAGGATCAGTTCGCCCTGCTCGCGCAGCCGCCCCGCATCCTCGGCCGCGCGCATATCATCGGCCACGGCGTCTTGCGCTCGCTTCACGCGCCGCGCGGCTCCTCTGACGGTTGCGTTCAGGGCTTGGCGGGCGGCTTCGAGCCTGCCAACCTCGGCCGCCCGCTCGGTTACCTCTTCTACAGCCGCGCTCATCGATGCCGGTTCGCCGGCGAGCCCCTCGTAGATGCGCATCGGGAAGGCGGCGTACGCCGCGGGCGTCCCTTCCGCATCACGATAGAGCATAGGAGTGAACTGTCCGGCGCGGACGGCATCACCCAGTGCGTGCAGCGCATCGGCCACCGCGCCCGCACCGTCTCCCGGCAACGGGCGATAGGGGTCGGCCCCAGCGCGCAGGCACACCTCATGGGCCAGGGCCGGCCCGATGCCGGACGTCGCTTCGAGCACCGTGCGCCAGGCCGGACGATCGTTCGGACCCCGCGCGGCAATACCCGCCAGGTCGTCGGCCGCGATGTTCGTCGGGTCCGGCCGCGACAGTGCCGGCGGTACGTACGGCCGTTGAGGGAGAATCTCCCTGCCGCGCACGCCGCCGACCATTTTGTGCGCGCCGAGAATGACGCCTCCGGCCCGCAGGATCAGGTTCGAACGCCTGCCCATGATCTCGGCGGTCAGCTCGCACGCTCCCTCCAATCCGTCGAATCCCAATGTCACCACCCGTTCGAACAGCGGCGCATCGATCGAGCGCAGCACCGCGCCGTCCAGCCGGCTGCTGATCTGGCGCAGGAACGGCGTCGCCTGCACCGACTTCGTGCGTCCGGTCAGGTGCATGCGTCCCCACTGTGGGTGGATCGAGAGCAGCAGTGTGCGGCTCGGGCCCGTGCCCGGTGCGCCGCGCAGGACAAGCGCGATGCTGTGGGCGTCGATCTGATCGGCGTGGACCAGGCGCGTGCCGGTCAGCGTACGGCACTCGGCCAGCGCGGCTGCCAGCGCCACGCTGTCGAAGGACGCGGGAGGAACGTGTGACGCACGCATAGATCGTCGCCAGACTGATCATAGCGCGTTCGGGCAGGAACGCTCTTCCGGTTGGCCGAACTCACCGCCCGTGATCCGAAGCATGACCGGGTTTGGGACCGCCACGGCGCAGGCACCGGGCGGTCGATTGACGGTTGAGGTCCGATCGGTCAATCATCGTTTTAGCGAAGTACAGATCCGGCTGCCCAAGGACCTGAGCCCTCTGGAAGATCGCGCGCGGGCGGTGGTGCAGGGGAAGGTGCATCGAGGCCGCGTCGAGGTCGTCGTGACCCGCGAGAACGGCGCCCGTCGGGCGAAGGCCGTCCGCGTGGATCTCGAACTGGCCGCGTCCTATGCGCAGGCCCTGCGTGAGATCGCCGGCACCGTCGGCGCCCTCGGCGAGGTGACGTTGGCGCAGCTGGCGTCGCTGCCGGACGTGCTGCGCGTCGAAGACGATCGCGCAGAGGTGGAGACGCTGTGGTCCGCGCTGGAGGCGGCCGTGGCCGCAGCGACAGATGCGCTCGTCGCGATGCGCACCGCCGAGGGTCAGCGCATGGCCAGCGACGTGCTGGACCGGCTGACGGCGATCGGCCGATTGCTCGAGGCGGTCAACGAGCGCGGCCGCGACGTCGTCAGGCTGTACAGCGAGCGCCTGCGCGCCCGTCTGGCCGAATTGCTCGCCGAGATTCCCATCGATGAGGCCCGCATCGCTACCGAGCTCGCGTTGTTCGCCGAACGAAGCGATATCAGCGAGGAACTCGTGCGCCTGCGCAGCCACATCACACAGTTTCGCCAGACCGTTGAAGAGGACGGCGCGGTCGGCCGAAAACTCGAGTTCATCTTGCAGGAGATGGGGCGCGAGACAAACACCATCGGGTCGAAGGCGAATGATCTCGATATCACTCGGTCCGTCATCGCGATGAAGACCGAGCTCGAGAGTCTGCGCGAGCAGGTGCAGAACATTGAATAACGGACCGGGGCCCGGCGCAGAGCCGCGTCTGATCAACATCGGCTTCGGCAACATCCTCGCGGCCAACCGCATCGTCGCGATCATCAGTCCGGACTCGGCGCCCGTCAAGCGCATCATCCAGGAGGCACGGGAGCGGGGCACGCTGATCGATGCGACCTACGGCCGCCGGACGCGGGCCGTGGTGATCACCGACAGCGGGCATGTGGTGCTGTCGGCGGTGCAGCCCGAGACCGTCGCGCATCGCTTCACCGCTCGCGAGGGCGAAGAAGAAGCGGCCGAGACGGAGAAGAAACGGTAGGGTGCCGCAGCCGCCGAACGTGATCGTTGCCATCGGCGGGCCCATAGGCGTCGGCAAGAGCACAATTGCGAGGGACCTGGCCGCGCGGCTCGGCATCCCAGTGGTCTCGGCCGGCGGCGTGTTCCGGGAGCTCGCGCGCCGCCGCGGGGTGTCGGTCGTCGAATTGAATCGTCTGGCCGAATCGGACCCCACCATCGACCGCGACCTCGATCGGCTGCAGGCCGAGATGGCCCGCGGGGGGCCCTGCGTGGTCGAGTCGCGTTTGTCAGGGTGGATGGTGGAAGCCGATCTCAAGGTGTGGCTCGACGCGCCCTTGGAGGTCCGCGCCGCGCGCGTTGCGGGCCGAGAGAAGCAGGGATCTGCCCTGGCCCGAGATGAGTTGCTGGCGCGGGAGCGCAGCGAATGGTTGCGCTTCCGGACGCTCTACGGGATCGAGATGGCCGACCGCAGGCCGTTCCAGCTCATGATCGATACAAGCCGCTGGGACTCCGAACTCATCGTGGAGGTCATCGAGCGGCTGGTCCGCACCCTCCGTCCCGAACCGCAGGCCCGGTAGTTCATGTCTTCCATACCCGTCCTCGTCGCGCTGGATGTCCCCCTGCGCGCGGGGGACGCGGCCTTCACGTTCGCGAGCCCGGTCCCTCTCCGCGTTGGGATGGGTGTCATCGTGCCGTTTGGACGCCGCCTGGCGCCGGGAGTGGTCGTCGGAGAGGGGACGCCGCGGTCCGATCTTCGTTCGATCGTTGCCGTCGTGGGCGACACGCCGGTGATTCCGCCCGCCATCGTGGATCTCGGGGCGTGGGTGGCTCGAGAGTACCTCTCCTCGATCGGCGAAGCACTCGCCGCTGCCGTGCCCTGGGACGCGCTATGGAGCGGCCTGCGTCTCGCGGTCCCGGGCCGGCTCCCTGAGAACCTGCCTGAAGCCGCGCGCGGAGCGCTCGAGACGATCAGCCGCAAGCCCGTGACCCTCACCCGCGCGGGCCGCCTGGTGGCGACGATCGGCGTCGACGCGCTCACCGTCCTGGCGCACACCGGGACGCTGACGGCGGCGCTCGACGGCGCGACTGCATCCCGGCGGTCACGTCACGCCGGCACGACGCCCGCGGCAGTTGTGCGCCCGCGCGACCGAAGCCTGTCTGCCGCGGCGGCCAGGCGTATCGAGCGCGAGATCCGTCAGGCCTTCCTCGGCGGGCCTCGCACGTGGCTCATCGCCGGGCCGCACCGGACCGCGGTCTACATGGAAGCGATTCGTCAAGCACTGGCGGCGAGGATGTCGAGCATCGCGGCGTTCGCATCGATAGAGGCCGCATCGGCCTTCGCTGGTGCAGCGTCGGCATCCGGGCTCCGCCCGGCACTGCTGCACGCCGGCTTCTCGGCGGCGGATCGCCTGGCGGCCTGGCGCTCGCTGGTTGGAGCACGCGGGCAACTGGTGGTCGGCACGCGCGCGGCCATCTTCGCTCCGGTCGGCGAGCCGGTGCTGGCCATCGTGGATGATGAAGACCACAGCGGCCACAAGGAGGAGCGGGCGCCACGCTATCTGACGCGGGGTGTGGAGGCAGAACGCACCCGCGCCGCGGGCATCCTGATCGTCGGCGCGACCACGCCGACCGTTGCCACATACGCGGGGGTGCGGGATGGCAGCACGCGGCTGCTCGCGCTGCCCGGGCCGCGCCCCCGCATCGGGATCATCGATCTACGCCGCCGCGCCGCCCCCGACGCTCCGGTCAGTCATCCTGTGCTCGACGCCGTGCGCCGCACCGTCCGAGGCGGCGGGCGGGTCCTGCTCCTGTCCGACCGCAAGGGCTACGCGGGCGGCCTACACTGCCGCGAGTGCGGCGCCGTCGAACGGTGCCCGAGCTGCGGTGTGGCCATGAGCTACGAGCGCGCGGGCCGGCGCCTGCACTGCCGCTTCTGCGGCCGTACGCAGACCGCACCGGCGGTCTGTCCCCGATGCGGTGGCCGCTCGCTGACGCTGCTGGGCGCCGGTACGGAGCGGATCGCCGCCGCCGCCCGCCGCATCACGTCGTCGGTGTGGCGGCTCGACCGCGACGCGCTGTCCGAAGGCGACGCCATCTCACAGGTGGTGGGCGGCTTTCACGCCCGTGGCGGGGTGCTGGTTGCGACACCGGTGGTGCTGCCCTGGATCGAGTCGCTGCGCCCCGATCTTGTCGCCGTCATCGCGGCCGACCGGCTGCTTCACCGGCCCGAGTTCCGCGCCGCCGAGCGCGCGCTGGCGTTCCTGCGCGCGGTGGGCATCGCGTCGGGCTCGATGGTGCTGGTCGAAACCGCGGATCCCGAGCACATGGCGATTCGCGCAGCCACGGCGCCCAGTCTGCGGCCGTTCTACGCGGAGGAGCTCGCGCAGCGGGCGGCTCTCGGCTATCCGCCGGCGCGATCACTGATCGCCCTCACCATCTCCGGCCGATCCACGGGGGCCTCCTCGTCCGCTGCGGATGCCGTCGCGGCCCGGCTTCGCGAGGATGCACCGCCGGCCACAGACGTGCTCGGACCGACGCCGCAGCCGGGCGCCCCACCGCGCCAGATGATCGTCATCAAGGCCGCCGATCGCGCGGCGGCGCGAGCGCTCGTCGCGCCGTTGTTGACCGGCGGTGGGATCCTCCGTGGCGTGCGGCTCAGCGCCGATGTGGATCCGCACGACCTCTAGCACTGCCCCAGGAGGGGCCGATAAGCAGGAAATCGAATGTCACGCGGACGTTGCTTGAGCGATGCGGACCGTACCCCTCGAGATCATCACCGTCGAGAGTCCCAAAGCGGCCGTGCTGCGACGCCGGGCCAAGCCGGCCGGCAAAGTCACGCGCGATATCCAAAACCTGATCGAATCCATGCTCGAGACAATGCGGGCTGCCCGCGGCATCGGCCTGGCCGCGCCCCAGGTCGGCGAGAGCGTGCGCGTGATGGTCGCCGAGGTCGAGGATCGCACTGTCGTCCTGGTCGATCCCGAGGTGTTGGAGGTGGAGGGGGAGGAGACGGCGACAGAAGCCTGTCTGTCGATCCCCGGCATCCTCGGTGACGTGCCCCGCGCCACCGCGATCACGATGCGCGGAAAAAACCGGCGCGGACGCCGCGTCACGATTGTGGCCAATGGCTTTCTTGCGCGCGTCCTGCAGCATGAGCTCGATCACCTGGACGGCATCCTCTTCCTCGATCGGGTGCGCGACCACAGCACCATCCGCGACGTGACGGACGCCTCGGAGGTCGGTCCGGCCGCGGAATGACCTCCGGGCCGGCTTCGCGGGTACCCCCCGCCGGGCCGCGGGTGCTGTTCTTGGGCACGCCGGCGTTCGCGCTGCCGTCGCTGCACGCGCTCGCGCGAGCTACCACCGTGGTCGCCGTCGTCACACAGCCCGACCGGCCCGCCGGACGTGGCCGGCCGCTGGTATCTCCGCCCGCCGCGACCGCCGCGCGCGAGTTGGGACTGCGCCTGCTCCAGCCCGAGCGCCTCCGGACGGCCTCGGTGCTGGAAGAGCTGTCTCCCCTTCGGCCCGACCTTCTCGTCACGGTCGCGTACGGCCGCATCGTGCCCCGGGCGCTGCTCGACCTGCCGCCGCTTGGCGCCGTCAACCTCCATCCGTCCCTGCTGCCGCTCTATCGCGGGGCCTCGCCAATCCGGGCCGCCATCGCCGACGGCGCCACAACGACGGGCGTGACGATCGCGTACATGACCGAGGAACTGGACGCCGGCGATATCGTGCTCCAGCGGGAAGTCTCGATCGCGCCCGAGGAAACTGCCGGAGAGCTTGAGGCCAGACTCGCCGCCGAGGGCACCGCCCTTCTCGTGGACGCGGTGCGGCTGATCGCCCTGGGCGACGCGCCACGACGACCGCAAGACCACGCGAAGGCGACCTACGTCGGGCGTTTGACGAAAGCCGATGGGGCGCTCGTGTGGTCGCGGTCCGCGCGAGAGCTGGTCAACCTGATCCGGGCGATGAACCCGTGGCCGTCCGCATACGCCGGCTGGCGCGGCAGAGTGCTGAAAGTCTGGCGCGCGCGGGTCGGGGAGGGATCAGGCCCTCCGGGCGAGGTGCTGGAGGCCGGTGATCAGGGCATCACCGTCGCAGCCGGCGACGGCGCCGTCGTCCTGGTCGAAGTCCAGCTGGAAGGCGGCCGGCGGATGCCCGCCGGCGCGTTTCTCCGTGGACACCTCCTGCGCCCTGGAGAACACCTCGACGACGGAACCGCCGCTGCGGCTCCCGCGTCGGGAGTGGTAGAATAGGGGTCGAGGTGGGAGATCATGTTCTTTGACAGCACGTTTGTGTACCTGCTGCCCGGGATTGCGCTCGCGCTCTTCGCGCAACTTAAGGTGCGCAGCACGTTCGGGAAATACAGCAAGGTCCGCACGGCGGCCGGCCGGACCGGCGCCGACGTGGCGGCGGAATTACTCCGGCGCCGCAACGTCCCGGGCGTGAAGATCGAGCCGGTCGAGGGCATGCTCAGCGACCACTACGATCCTCGCACGAGGACGCTGAGACTGTCACCCGAGGTGTATGGCAGCGATTCCATAGCGGCCATCGGCGTGGCGGCTCACGAGTGCGGCCATGCGATCCAGCATCATGAGCGCTACGCCCCACTGGCGCTGCGCTCGGCGATCGTGCCGGCCGCGGCCATCGGCACCAATGCGGCCTGGATTCTCTTCATGCTCGGCCTGTTTCTTCGCACCCCGATTTTGATGGACCTGGGGATCCTGCTGTTCTCCGGCTACATCGCCTTCTCGCTCATTACCCTTCCGGTGGAGTTTGATGCCAGCCGCCGTGCGGTGACCGTGCTCCAGGGCGAAGGGCTGGTGATGCCAAACGAGGCCAGCGGCATCCGCGCCGTGCTCAACGCCGCCGCGCTGACCTACGTGGCCGCAGCGACGATGGCCGTCCTGCAGCTCGTGCGCCTGCTGGTGCTCCGCAGCTCGTCTGACGACTAGGTCGACAACACCGTCGCCTGCCCGCGAGGCCGCCTTCGCCGTTCTGCATCGGGCGGAGGCGGCCGACGCGTTCGTCTCACCTCTGCTCTACCACACGCTGAGACGATCGGCGCTGTCCTCTGCCGACCGCGCGCTGGCGACCGAGATCACGCTGGGCGTGCTCCGGCAACGCGGCCGGGTGGATCACGCGCTGACGCCGCTGTTGGGCCGGCCGCTGGCCGCGCTTCCCGCGGCAATCCGCACGATCCTCCGGATCGGCGCCTATCAACTGCTCATGCTCGACCGGATTCCACCCGCCGCCGCGGTTTCTGAAGCGACGGCACTCGCCAAAGCGCACGGCCATGCCGGGACGGCGGCCCTGGTCAACGCGGTGCTGCGGCGGCTGGCGGCCGAGGGCCCGCCTCCGCTGCCCGACCCCGCGGTCGATCCTGTCGCCTACGCCGCCATAGCGCATTCTCACCCACCGTGGCTGGTCGCCCGATGGGCCGCGCGCTTCGGGGAAGAGGAGGCTACGGCGCTGGCAGCCGCGAACACGCGCCCCGCGCCGTCATCGGTGCGCGCAAACACCCTTCTCGTCACGCCAACCGACCTTATTGAGGAATTCCGCGCGCGCGGGGTGTCCGCCGAACCGGGGATCGTGACGGAAGCGGTCCGCGTGCACGGATCGCTCGTCGCCCGATTGCCGCTCCTCGAGCAGGGCCGTTTCGCGATTCAGGATGAAGGCGCCATGCTCGTGTCGCACGCGGTCGCGCCCAGTGCCGGCCAGGTGGTGATCGATGCCTGCGCGGCACCCGGCGGAAAGACCACGCATCTTGCGGCGCTGCTGCGCAACGAAGGACAGGTGCTCGCCTTCGACGTCCATCAGCGCAAGGTGGACGCTCTCGCGCAGAGGTGCGCCGCGATGGGTGCCACGTGCGTGGAGATCAGGCAGCTCGATGCACGTGAGCTCGGCCGCGGCTTCCCGGAGAGCGCCGACGCCGTTCTGGTCGACGCTCCCTGCTCGGGGCTGGGGACAATCCGCCGCCGGCCCGAGATCAAGTGGCGAGTCACCGAAGACGCGCTCTGCCGGCATGGCGAAGCGCAACAGTCGATCATTGCCGGAGCCGCCGGCGCCGTGCGCCCCGGAGGCGTGCTGGTGTACAGCGTGTGCAGCCTCGAGCCCGAGGAAGGCCCGGAGGTCGTCCGCGCGTTCCTTGACGGTCATCACACGTTCGAACCGGCTCCGCTGCCAGAGACGTTTCCACGAGAGGTGGCGGGCAGCCCGGTCGAGGCTCACGCCCGGGGCGAGGTCTTCCTCCTGCCCCACCGCCACAATACCGACGGGTTCTACATCGCGCGACTGCGGCGCCGCTGACCGCGGCCGCGCCGGGGACGCTATAATCAGGACGATCTCCGCCGGCGGCGGCAGAACGGGGCAGGCTGATGCCCGCAGCGACGATGGCGACAGAACTGGTCGGTCTCACCCTCGAGGAGCTCGAGGCGCTGGTCACCAGCGCCGGCGAACCGCGCTATCGCGGTGGCCAGATCGCCCGCTGGATTTACCGTCGTCGCGCCGCGTCGCTCGACGAGATGACCGATCTGCCGGAAGACCTGCGTGCGCGCCTGGCCGTCCAGACGACGCTGTCGCGCCTTCGGGTGCTCGCACGCTCGGATGCCACCGATGGAGCCGCGACGAAGTTTCTTCTCGATTTGGCCGACGGGCTGACCATGGAGACTGTCATGATGCGGTACGACGACGGCCGGCGCACCGTCTGCGTGTCGACGCAGGTCGGATGCGGCATGGCCTGCACGTTTTGCGCGACCGGCCTGGCAGGTCTCGAGCGTAATCTCACGGCCGGCGAAATCGTCGAGCAAGTGCTCCTCGCGTCCCGCGAGACCGGCGAGCGCACCACGCACGTCGTGTTCATGGGGATGGGCGAGCCCCTGGCCAACTACACGGCAACGTTGCGCGCCGTCCGTCTGCTGAACGCATCGTATGGACCAAGGATCGGCATGCGGCACCTGACGATTTCTACCGTGGGTCTGGTGCCGCAGATCCGGCGGCTGGCCACGGAACGACTGCAGTTGACCCTAGCCATCTCGCTCCACGCGCCGACCGACGAGCTGCGCACGAGCCTGGTACCCATCAACGCCCGGTGGCCCCTCGCCGAGCTGATGGCGGCCGCCCGCGAGTACGCCGCGGCGACCGGGCGGCGGGTGACCTTCGAGTACGTCCTGATGGCCGGCGTCAACGATCGAGACGAGCATGCGCGCGCGCTGGGGCCGCTGCTGGCCGGCGGGGGCGCGCACCTGAACGTGATCCCGTGGAATCCGGTGTACGGGCTGGCCTACCGGCGGCCGGCGGTCGACGCCGTGCGCCGGTTCGCCGGGCTCGTGCGGGCCGGCGGCGCGCCGGTGACGGTCCGCATTGAGCGCGGGGTGGATATCGACGCGGCCTGCGGGCAGCTGCGCCGGACGCACGCGGCCGAGGCGCGCGCATGATTCCCACGCGGCGAAGGCGCGCAGGGGTGGACGCATGAGGCTCGCGGCGGGCACCGTGATCACGGGACGCTACGAAGTCCTCGAGTTGATCGCCGAAGGTGGCATGTCCACGGTGTACCGCGCCCGCCAGCTGAGCGATGGCGCGATCGTCGCCCTGAAAATCCTGCGCGACCAGTACACCGCCGACCGCGAGTTTCTCGAACGCTTCGCGCGCGAAGCCCAGGCCGCCGAGACCCTGTCGCATCCCAATGTCGTCCGTGTGCTGGAGACCGGCCGCGACGGCCAGACGTACTTTATCGCCATGGAATACGTGGACGGCATCGATCTCAAAGTGCACCTGCGGCGGATCGGCCGGCTGGAGGCCGTCGATGCGGAGCGGATCGCGCGCGCGATCTGCGAGGCGCTTGACTATGCGCATCATCAGGGCATCGTCCATCGTGACATCAAGCCCCAGAACATTCTGCTGGCCTCTGACGGGACCGTGAAGGTCGCCGACTTCGGGATCGCGCGGGCGATGGCCGCGGTCACGATCACCCAGACCGGCACGGTGCTGGGCTCGGTGCAGTACATGTCTCCGGAACAGGCGCGTGGCGCGGGCGTGGGCCGGGCGTCGGATGTGTATGCGCTGGGCGTCGTGCTGTTCGAGATGCTCACCGGACGGCTTCCCTTTGAAGGCGAGAGTCCCATCGCCATTGCGCTCAAGCATCTCCACGACATCCTGCCGCGGGCGCGCGAGATCGAGCCGTCGGTGCCGCGCCGGCTGGAGGGCATCATTCAAAGAGCCACGGCCAAGCGCAGCGAAGATCGTTACAG
>JBQTJP010000002.1:0-1597 GCA_052386995.1 Armatimonadota bacterium | reverse complement strand
GCCGCGCTGAACACGGAGCGCGAGGCGCGCGGCGAGGCGCTCTTCGCGAACCCCCGTAACGCGGCGGCGGGGGGCGTGCGGCAGCTCGACCCGAAGGCGACCGCCGGCCGTCGCCTGGCGATCTGGTGCTACAGCGCCGCGGGCCTGCCGGTGCGGACGCAGTGGGAGCTCCTCTCGCGCCTGAAGGAGCTCGGCCTCCCCGTCGAGCCCCACACGGAGCGGTGCGAGGACCTCGACGCCGTGCTGGCGTTCCTCGAAACCTGGCGCGAGAAGCGCGCTGAGCTCGACCACGGGACGGACGGTGTCGTCATCAAGGTCGATCGCATCGACCAGCAGCAGCGCCTCGGCACGGTGGCGCGCTCCCCGCGCTGGGCGCTCGCCTACAAGTTTCCGGCCGAGCAGGCCATCACAAAAGTTCTCGGCATCACGATCAATGTCGGACGCACCGGCGCTCTTACACCAGCGGCCGACCTGGAGCCCGTGCACGTGTCGGGCGTGACGGTCAGCAGCGCCACGCTACACAACGAGGACGAGATCGCGCGCAAGGACATCCGGATCGGCGACTGGGTCATCGTGCAGCGCGCCGGGGAAGTGATCCCCGAGATCGTCGCGCCGCTGGTCGAGCGGCGCACCGGCGCCGAGCGACGCTTTGTCATGCCGGACCGGTGCCCGGTCTGCAACACTCCTGCCGAGCGGCCCTCGGGCGAGGCGGTGGCGCGGTGTCCGAACCTCTCATGTCCGGCGCAGGTGCTGGAACGCCTGTATCATTTTGGCTCGCGTGATGCGATGAACATCGAGGGCGTGGGGGGCAAGCTGCTCGCGCAGATGCTGGAGCGGGGTCTGATTCGCGATCCCGCGGATCTGTATCACCTCACCATAGAGCAGGTCCTGACCCTCGAGCGTATGGGCGACAAACTCGCGCAGAACATCATCGACGCCATCGACCGCAGCCGCAACACCACCTTCGCCCGTCTCCTGTATGCGCTGGGCATCCGCCACGTCGGGGCGCATATCGCCGAGCTGCTGACCGCGCATTTTCAGACGCCCCAGGCGTTGATGGACGCTTCCTTTGAAGAGGTGCGGGACGTGCAGGGCATCGGTCCGACGATCGCGGAGAGCGTCGTGAACTTCTTCGCGCAGCGCCCGAACCGCCGCCTGGTCGAACGCCTGCTCGCGGCCGGCGTGAAGCCCAAGGCCGCCGCGCCGCCGTCTGCCGAGCGTGACGGCCCCCTCGCCGGCGCGCAGGTCGTGTTCACCGGCACGCTGAGCCGCTGGACGCGTGGCCAGGCCGAAGCGCTGGCGCGAGAGGCCGGCGGAACGCCGGCAGACAGCGTGACGAAGAAGACGACCTACCTGGTTGCCGGCGAGTCCCCGGGAACGAAACTGGAGAAGGCGCGAAAGCTTGGTGTGAAAGTGCTGACCGAGGAGGCGTTTGCCAGACTGATCGGCGCCCACACGCCCCATGCGCGCAGATGAGTCCTTGACAACTGAACCGTGAGACGAATCTTCAGCTTGATTGTTATCCTCGCCGTCGCGGGCGCACTCGTCTGGTGGATGTGGATCCGTCCTCAGGAGAGCCGCGTGATGGTGTATTTCA
>JBQTJP010000001.1:0-10098 GCA_052386995.1 Armatimonadota bacterium | reverse complement strand
CAGCAACTCCCGCACCTCGACCTCCACCAGGTCCAGCAGCTCCGGGTCTTCCACCATATCCACCTTATTGAGGAACACCACGATATACGGCACGTTCACCTGCCGCGCCAGCAGCACGTGCTCCCGCGTCTGCGGCATCGGCCCGTCCGCCGCGCTCACCACCAGGATCGCGCCATCCATCTGCGCCGCGCCCGTGATCATGTTCTTGATGTAGTCCGCGTGCCCCGGCGCGTCGATGTGCGCGTAGTGCCGCTTCGGCGTCTCGTACTCCACGTGGCTGATGTTGATCGTCAGCCCCCGCTCTTTCTCCTCCGGCGCGTTGTCGATGTCGTAGTACCCCTTCGCCTGCGCCAGCCCCTGCGCCGCCATCGCATGCGTGATCGCCGCCGTCAGCGTCGTCTTCCCATGGTCCACGTGCCCGATCGTCCCAATGTTCACGTGCGGCTTCGTCCGCTCAAATTTCTGCTTCGCCATCTCGTCCGGCTCCCTCCGTCCGTTCCTCGCGTCCCGCGCCTGTCGCGCCCGTCACGCCGAGCGGCGGCGGATTTCCTCCGCGATGCTGCTCGGAATCTCCTCATAGTGCGACGGCTCCATCGAGTACGTCGCCCGTCCCTGACTCGATGACCGCAGCGCGGTCGCGTATCCGAACATCTCCGCCAGCGGCACGAGCGCCCGGATCACCCGGAGCCCCCCCTGGGTTTCGATCGCTTCGATCTGCGCCCGCCTGGAGTTGAGGTCCCCAATGACATCACCCATGTAGCTCTCCGGGGTCACCGCCTCGACCCGCATCATCGGCTCGAGGAGGACCGGCTTGGCGCGGGCCGCGGCATCCTTAAAGGCGAGCGAGCCGGCGATCTTGAAGGCGACCTCGCTGGAGTCGACCTCGTGGTAGGACCCGTCGATGAGGGTCGCGCGGAAGTCGATCACCGGGTAACCGGCGAGGACGCCACCCTCCGCGGCATCGCGGATGCCGACCTCGATGGGCCGGATGTACTCGCGCGGGATGGTGCCCCCGGTGATCTCGTCCACGAACTCGAAGCCGCTGCCCTGCTCGCGCGGCTCCACTTCGATGACGGCGTGGCCGTACTGCCCGCGGCCGCCGGTCTGCCGTATGTACCGGCCCTCGCCCCTCGCGGCCTGACGGATCGTCTCTTTGTACGCGACCTGCGGGCGGCCGACGCTGGCCTCGACCTTGAACTCGCGGAGCATGCGGTCAACGATGATCTCGAGATGGAGCTCGCCCATCCCTGAGATGATCGTCTGGCCGGTCTCTGTATCGAACCGCACCTTGAACGTCGGGTCTTCTTCGGCCAGGCGCGCCAGCGCCGCGGAGAGCTTCTCTTCGTCGGCCTTGGTCTTGGGTTCGACCGCGACGGAGATGACGGGGTCCGGGAAGTGCATGGCCTCCAGTACCACCGGGGACGCCTCGTCGCAGAGGGTATCGCCCGTCGCCGTGGCCCGCAGCCCGACGGCCGCCACGACATTTCCGGCGGAGACCTCGGGGATGTCCTCCCGATGGTTGGCGTGCATCTGCAAAATTCGGGACACGCGCTCCTTCTGACCCTTGTTGGCGTTGAAGACATACGACCCGGCCTTCAAGGTGCCGGAGTACACCCGGAAATATGTGAGCTTGCCCACATAGGGATCGGAGATGATCTTGAAGGCGAGCGCGGCGAGCGGCGCCTTCGGATCGGCGGGGCGCTCTACCGCTTCCCCGGTGCGGGGGTCTGTGCCGATCACCGGCGGCAGCTCGAGCGGAGACGGGAGGTAGTCGACGACCGCGTCCAGCAGCGGCTGCACGCCCTTGTTGCGGAAGGAACTGCCGCACAGCACCGGGACGATGCGGGCGCCCACCGTACCACGGCGGAGCGCGGCGCGCAGCTCGTCTTCGTCGATCGGCGTCCCCTCCAGATACTTGTGGGCGATCGCGTCGTCGATGTCGGCGGCGGCCTCGACCATCTGCTCGCGCAGCTGTTCGGCCTGCTGCCGCCACTGCTGGGGGATATCGCTCTCATCGGAGCGGGTGCCGAGGTCGTCGAGGTAGATCGTCGCCTTCATGCGGACGAGGTCGATGACCCCCTCAAAACTGTCCTCCGCCCCGATCGGGAGCTGTATTGGGACCGGAACGCCCCCGAGACGCTCGCGGATCATCTGCACGGTCCGCAGGAAGTCGGCGCCGGTACGATCCATCTTGTTGATATAGATGATGCGGGGAACGCGATACCGGTCGGCTTGCCGCCAGACGGTCTCGGATTGCGGCTGGACGCCTTCCACCGCCGAGACCAGGACCACGGCGCCGTCCAGCACGCGCATCGACCGCTCGACCTCCATCGTGAAGTCGACGTGGCCGGGCGTGTCGATGATGTTGATCCGGTGATCCCGCCACACGCAGGTCGTGGCCGCGGAGGTGATGGTGATGCCGCGCTCGCGCTCCTGGACCATCCAGTCCATTGTCGCGGAGCCTTCATCGACCTCGCCCAGCCGGTGCACGCGACCCGTATAAAAGAGGATGCGTTCGGTCGTCGTCGTCTTGCCCGCGTCGATGTGGGCGACGATGCCGATGTTGCGGATGGTCTCCATTGCGGGGAGTGACACCGTCTCGGCCCCTGTCCCGGGTCTGGTGGTCGTTACCATCGATAGTGGGCGAACGCCTTGTTGGCTTCCGCCATCCTGTGGGTGTCTTCGCGCTTCTTGACGGAGGCGCCCTGGCCCACCGACGCGTCGAGGATCTCGGCGGCCAGCCGCTCGGCAAATGTCCGGCGGTCCTTGCGCGCCCGCGCGTATCCAACCAGCCAGCGGATGCCGAGTGATGTCCGGCGCTCCAGACGCACTTCTACCGGGACCTGGTACGTTGCGCCACCGACGCGTCGCGGTCGGACCTCGAGCACCGGCATGATGTTACTCAACGCCTTGTCGAACACTTTGACCGGATCCTGGCCGCTCTTGTCGCGCACGGCCTCAAACGCGCCGTAGACATGGCGCGCCGCCAGACTCTTCTTGCCGCGCACCATGATCTTGTTGATGAGACGGTGGACGGCCGGGCTGTGGAAAACAGGATCCGGTCCGACGACCCGCTGTGGAACGCTACCTTTTCGTGGCATCGTTGTCTCCTGACGGTCTCCTGACGCTTACTTCTTCGGTCGCTTGGCCCCGTACTTGGACCGGCTGCGCATGCGGTTGACGACCCCGCCCGCATCCAGCGTTCCACGGATGATGTGATAGCGGATGCCGGGCAGATCGCGCACGCGCCCACCCCGAATCAGCACGACCGAGTGCTCCTGCAGGTTGTGCCCGATCCCAGGAATGTACGCTGTGACCTCCATGCCGTTGGTGAGCCGCACGCGCGCGATCTTGCGCAACGCCGAGTTCGGCTTCTTGGGCGTCGTGGTCTTCACCTGAATACACACGCCCCGCTTTTGCGGATTGGCGCGCAGCGCCGGCGACTTGCCCTTGCGTCGTGGCCGGTGCCGGCCGACCCGCACGAGCTGGTTCACTGTCGGCATACATTCCTCCATACTTAAGCAACGGGCTTGCTTCACCGGCGTCGGGCTTTGCCCGATGCCTCCTCAGCATCCGTTACTCAACGTATCCTGTCTCTTCGCTTCCTGCAGCCACACACGACACCCCGTGACCTCGCTTGGGAGGCCCGGGCGCGATGCGATGCCTCGGCCGCACTGCTGCCCGCGTCTCGCGGCAAGCGACCGGCCGGGTTATCGCGGTCCCTATCTGCCGTTCAGTCGACGGTGCGCCATACCAGGCTCAGCCGTGGCAGGGCCCCACGCTAGGCGGGGCGGCTGGACCCTGCGGCGCAACCTGAGGGCTCGGGAGAGATGAGAGGCAGTGCCCGATCGAGCCCCGATTTTCGTGCCTTACCGTGACGCCGGCTCACCAACGAGAACCGCCGCTGCGGCGGCGCCTACGGCGATGCCGCAGGCACGCCCCAGGGCGGTCATCGAATCTACCTCGATGAGCCCGACCCCGCGTTCTGCCGCCGCCCGCACCACCGGGTCGATGACCCGCCGGTCGGCGTCGGCCGCGACGAAGACCTCCGCGGCAAGGCCGCGGACGATCGCCTTCGCCGTTTGATTCGTCCCGACTGCCCGCGCGGGTGCTGCGCGGAGCCGCGCGAGCGCTGTTTCGTCTGTCATGGGCCTTTCAACCGCGCCAGAAAATTTTAACATCGGTCCCGCGGAGTGTCAATGAAACCGCAGCGGGACCACAATCGATGCACGAGGGGCGCTCGATCCTGCGCAATCGCCCCTCCTTTATGAGGTAGGGTTCAGAGCGCCCGACCTACAGTTCGGCGGTCACCTTGACCTGGCGGTATCGGGCCATGCCGGTGCCCGCCGGAATCAGTTTGCCGATAATCACGTTTTCCTTTAGTCCGATCAGCGGGTCGACCTTGCCCCGTGTGGCGGCATCGGTGAGCACCCGCGCGGTTTCCTGGAACGATGCGGCGCTGAGGAAGCTCTCAGTCGCCAGTGAGGCCTTCGTGATTCCCAGCAGCGTCGGCCGTGCCTTCGCCGGCTCGCCGCCCTCGGCCATGACCCGTGCGTTCTCCTCCTCGAAGGCGAACTTGTCTACGAGCTCGCTCGGCAGGAACTCGGCGTCGCCGGCCTCTTCCACGCGGACCCGCCGGAGCATCTGGCGGGCGATGATCTCGATGTGCTTGTCGTTGATATCGACGCCCTGTGACCGGTACACCCCCTGAATCTCCTGCACCAGGTAACTCTGGAGGTCCTGCAGCCCCTTGATGCGCAGGATGTCATGGGGGTTGACCGATCCCTCGCTCAGCTGATCGCCCGGCTCAACTTCATCGCCGTCGCTGACCTTGATCCGCACGCCGAACGGCACCGGGTGGGCCCGCTCCTCATGCTTGCCGGTGACGAGAATCCGCCGCGCCCCTTTGGCCTCGCCGATCGACACGATCCCCTTGAGCTCGGCGACAATCGCCTGGCCCTTGGGCTTGCGGGCCTCGAACAGCTCCTCGACCCGGGGCAGGCCCTGCGTGATGTCGAAGCCGGCCACGCCCCCGGTGTGGAACGTCCGCATCGTCAGCTGGGTGCCGGGCTCCCCGATGGACTGCGCCGCGATGATGCCCACCGCCTCGCCGATCTCCACGAGCTTCCCCGTCGCAAGGTTCCGCCCGTAGCACTTGGCGCAGACGCCGTGGCGGCTCTTGCAGGTCAACACCGAGCGCACCACGACCTCCTCGATCCCCGCCTCCTCGATCCGCTCGACGGCCTCTTCGTCGATCTCGCTGTCGGCCTCCAGCACCGCCTTGCGCCGCGGGGCCGCCGCGTCCTCGGCCAGGAAGCGCCCGATGATGCGGTCGCGGAGCGGCACGACGACGTCGTTGCCCTCCTTAATAGCCACCATCACGAGGCCCTCGGTCGTCTTGCAGTCGATCTCCCGGATGATGACATCCTGGGCCACGTCCACCAGACGCCGCGTCAGGTAGCCCGACTCGGATGTCCGAATCGCAGTGTCGGCCAGACCCTTGCGCTGCCCGTGCGTAGAAATGAAGTACTCGAGGACCGTCAGCCCCTCACGGAAGTTGGCCTTGATGGGCAGCTCGATGATCCGGCCGCTCGGATCGGTCATCAGCCCCCGCATGCCCGCCAGCTGTCTGATCTGCTGGATGTTCCCGCGCGCGCCCGAGAGGGCCATCATGTACAGCGGGTTGAAGGGCTCGAACCCGTCGAGCATCGCCTCGGTGATCTCCTCGGTGACTTTCGTCCAGACGTCGATGGCCCGCTGCTCGCGCTCCCCATCGGTGATGAGCCCGCGGCGGAACTGCAGGTCGATCGCGTCGATGAGCTTGTCGGCCTCGGCGAGCAGCTTGCGCTTCTGCTCGGGGATCACGATGTCGCCGATCGCGATGCCCGACCCACTGCGCGTGGCGTACTTGAACCCCAGGTCCTTCAGGGCGTCGAGGAGCTGCACGGTCTTCGTCGAGCCGAGGCGGTTGTACGCTTCTGAAACAATTTGAGAAAGAACTTTCCGGTCGCACACGTCGTTGATGAAGCGCAGCTCTTCGGGGATCGCCTCGTTGAAGATGACGCGCCCCACCGTGGTCACGATCGGCTCGGGGTCGAGATAGCGCACCCGGATGCGCGAGTGCAGGCCCACGGCCCCGCCCTCCAGGGCAAGAATGACCTCGTTGGGCGAGGAGAACGCCTTCAGGTTCTTGACGGGCTTGTCTTTGTCCTCCGGGTGCTCTTGCGTCAGGTAGTAGCAGCCGAACACGATGTCGCGCGTCGGGCTGGTGATCGCCTTCCCGTACGCCGGTGAAAGGATGTTGTACGCCGACAGCATCAGCAGGCGGGCCTCCGCCTGCGCCGCCGCCGACAGCGGCACATGAACCGCCATCTGGTCGCCGTCGAAGTCGGCGTTGTACGCGGTGCAGACCAGCGGGTGCACCTGAATGGCCTTGCCCTCGATCAGCACGGGTTCGAAGGCCTGAATGCCCAGCCGGTGCAGCGTGGGTGCCCGGTTGAGCAGCACGGGGTGCTCGCGCACGACCTCTTCGAGCACATCCCAGACTTCCGGCCGCGCCCGTTCGACCATCCGCTTGGCCGACTTGATGTTCTGCGACAGGTTGCGGTCGACGAGCTTCTTCATCACGAAGGGCTTGAAGAGCTCGAGGGCCATCTCCTTGGGCAGGCCGCACTGGTACAGGCGCAGCCGCGGGCCGACGACGATGACCGAGCGGCCCGAGTAGTCCACGCGCTTGCCCAGCAGGTTCTGCCTGAACCGGCCCTGTTTGCCCTTCAGCATGTCGGAGAGCGACTTCAGCGGGCGGTTGTTCGGCCCGGTGACGGGCCGGCCGCGCCGGCCGTTGTCGATCAGGGCGTCGACGGCCTCCTGCAGCATACGCTTCTCATTGCGGACGATGATCTCGGGTGCCCCCAGGTCCAGGAGCCGCTTGAGCCGGTTGTTGCGGTTGATCACGCGCCGGTACAGGTCGTTGAGGTCGCTGGTGGCAAACCGGCCGCCGTCGAGCTGCACCATCGGCCGGAGGTCGGGAGGAATAACCGGGACGACACCAAGGATCATCCAGTCCGGCGAGTTCCCGCTCTTGCGGAATGCCTCGACGACCTCGAGGCGCTTGAGGATCTTTATGCGCTTCTGGCCCCCGGCGCTGGGGAGGTCGGTGCGGAGCTGCCGGCTCAGCTTGTCGAGGTCGATCTCGTCGAGGAGCTCGTTGACCGACTCGGCGCCCATGCCCGCCCGAAAGCCGGTGCCGTACTTCTCGCGCATCTCCCGGTACTCGGCCTCCGAGAGAAGCTGACGCTTCGTCAACGGCGTCATCCCCGGGTCCACGACCACGTAGGCGGCGAAGTAGACGACGCGCTCCAGCGCCCGCGGCGACATGTCGAGGAGCAGTCCGACCCGGCTGGGCACGCCTTTGAGGTACCAGATGTGGCAGACCGGAGCCGCGAGCTCGATGTGTCCCATCCGCTCGCGCCTGACCTTGGCCCGCGTCACTTCGACTCCGCACCGGTCGCAGACGATGCCCTTGAACCGGATGCGCTTGTACTTGCCGCAGTGGCACTCCCAGTCCTTGGTCGGCCCGAAGATGCGCTCGCAAAAGAGCCCGTCGCGCTCGGGCTTCAGGGTCCGATAGTTGATCGTCTCCGGCTTCTTGACCTCGCCGTGCGACCAGCTGCGGATCACCTCGGGCGAGGCGAGCCCGATCTTGACCGCGTCGAAGTTGTTGACGTCATGCATCGGCTAGTAATCCTCCACCAGGGCTTCTTCGCCTTCCAGGTTGATACCGAGCGCTCGCGCGGTTTCGGCGATGTCTTCCTCGATCTCCTTGAGCTCGATTTCTTTCTTGTCCTCGCTGAGCACCTTGACGTCCAGGCACAGCGCCTGGAGCTCTTTCAAGAGCACCTTGAACGACTCGGGCACGCCGGGCTCTTGAATATTTTCGCCCTTGACGATCGCTTCGTAGGTCTTCACCCGCCCAACAACATCGTCGGATTTCACGGTGAGCAGCTCCTGCAGGGTCGACGCGGCCCCGTACGCTTCCAGCGCCCACACCTCCATCTCGCCGAACCGCTGGCCGCCGAACTGGGCTTTGCCGCCCAGGGGCTGCTGGGTGATGAGACTATAGGGGCCCGTGCTGCGGGCGTGGATCTTGTCCTCGACCAGGTGAAGGAGCTTCATCATATAGATCGATCCGACCGTCACCGGCAGATCGAACGGCTCCCCGGTGCGCCCATCGCGCAGGGCCACCTTGCCTCCGACCGGCAGGCCTGCCAGCTCGAGCATGCTCCGGATCTCGCCCTCGCGCGGCCCGTCGAACACCGGCGACTCGGCCCACAGTCCCAGCTTGTCCGTCGCCCATCCCAGATGGGTCTCCAGCACCTGCCCCACGTTCATCCGAGACGGCACGCCCAGGGGATTGAGCACGATGTCGATCGGGGTGCCGTCCGGGAGATGGGGCATGTCCGCGTCGGCGTGGATGACAGAAATCACGCCCTTGTTGCCGTGCCGGCCGGCCATCTTGTCGCCGACCGCTATCTTGCGCTTCTGCGCCACGTACACCCGCACCAGGGCGTTCACGCCCGGGGGCAGCTCGTCGCCCTCGTCGCGATCGCCCTTCTCCCGGGTGAACATCTTGACCGACACGACCTTGCCCCGCTCACCGTGCGGGACCTTGAGGGAGGTATCCCGGACCTCGCGCGCCTTCTCGCCGAAGATCGCGCGAAGCAGGCGCTCCTCCGCGGTCAACTCGGTCTCGCCTTTGGGCGTGACCTTGCCGACCAGGATGTCGCCCGCTCGGACCTCGGCGCCGATACGGATAATCCCGCGCTCGTCCAGATCACGCAGGGCTTCCTCACCGACGTTAGGAATGTCGCGCGTGATGTCCTCAGGGCCCAGCTTCGTGTCGCGGGCCTCCACCTCATATTCCTCGATGTGAATGGAGGTGAAGAGGTCCTCGCGCACCAGCCGCTCGCTGATGACAATCGCGTCTTCGTAGTTGTAGCCCTCCCAGGGCATGAAGGCGACCAGGACGTTGCGGCCCAGCGCCAGCTCCCCCTGGTCGGTGCAGGGGCCATCCGCCAGGATCTCGCCTTCCCGCACTTCGGCGCCGCTGTGCGCCACCGGCACCTGATTGATGCACGTCCCCTGATTGCTCCGCTGGTACTTGATGAGTGGGTACTCATCGGTATCGCGGCCAACCTTGACGACGATCTGGTCGCCACTCACCGACTCGACCGTGCCCGCCCGCGCGGCCGTCACGACCGCGCCGCTGTCCACGGCGGCTCGGTGCTCGACCCCGGTGCCGACGCGCGGGGCCTCGTTCTGGAGCAGCGGAACCGCCTGGCGCTGCATGTTCGATCCCATGAGGGCGCGGTTGGCGTCGTCATGTTCCAGGAAGGGGATGAGCGCGGCGCTGATGCCCACAATCTGCCGGGGCGCAACATCCATGTAGTCAATCCGGCGCGCCGACATAACCTTAAATTCCTGGTTGTAACGCACCGACACGCGCTCGTTGGCGAACTGGCGCAGGTCGTCCAGCGGCGCGTTGGCCTGAGCGATGATGTAATGGTCTTCCTCGTCGGCGGACAGGTATTGGGTTTTCTGGCCAACATATGGCATGACCGGCACTTTTTCGACACCCGCTTTGGTAAGTTTCTTGGCGAGGGCGGCGTCAACAATTGCGCCGTCTTCAGCAATCACCTTACCCGCGCCGTCTTCAATGTCCTCGCGGATCGTCCGGCCGAGCAGGTTTTCGTCGTCCGGCGCGAGGAACTTAATGACCTCGCGGTAGGGGGTTTCGACAAACCCATATTCGTTGACACGCCCATAGCTGGCGAGGCGGCCAATCAAACCGATGTTCGGGCCTTCCGGCGTTTCAATCGGGCAAATGCGGCCATAATGGCTGTGATGCACATCGCGCACGTCAAAGCCCGCACGTTCGCGGCGCAGACCACCGGGGCCGAGCGCCGACAGCGTGCGCTTGTGAGTCAGTTCCGCCAGCGGATTCGTCTGCTCCATGAACTGCGACAACTGCGACGAGCCGAAGAATTCACGGATCGCGGCCACCACCGGGCGGATGTTGATCAACGCGCTCGGCGTCGC